>CBIHRH010000072.1:0-12400 GCA_966212365.1 uncultured Emticicia sp.
AGCGCTTCGTTCACACCGAAGAGGTCACTGGTTCGAACCCAGTATCGCCCACCCGGATCCGGGGGGGCCCCCGGGGCCCTGGGCGGCGGGCGCGCGCCGGTGGGGGGGGGGGGGCCCCCCCCCGGGGCCCCCCCCCCCCTCGTCTCTACGAAATAACGTTAAACCACAATTAGTACATTTTTACAAATTCCCACTAGCCCTCTTATACCTCACACTGGCAATCAGGAAATTATAAATACTGGATAAATACTGATTCTCAGCACTTTGGAGGGCGTACTCAGTATTCTTCAAATCAGATAGAAGAATCACTCCTTTCTCAAAACGAAACTTGTCCGTTTCTAAAATTCTTTGAGCCAGGGCAATATTTTTCTTGGCTTCTTCCAGATTCAGTTTCGATTGTTGCAGGGTATTCCAGGTGCTTTTTGATTCGAAACTGAAATCATTTCTTAGTCTCTCTGTATTCAAAGTATTAATCTGCTGACGTATTTTGAAATCATTGGCAGCTAAACGGGCTTGTCGGCCATCAAAAATAGGCACATTGGCCCTGATACCCACATAATTGGCAGGAAACCACGTGCCTTTTTCAAAAGGATTAAAAGTTTCGGCCAATTGAAAAAACGAATAATTGCCATAAGCCGACACCATCGGTTTATTTCTTGCCAATTGCTTCTCGGCATTCAATTGATTTAAACGCAGGTTCAGCTCTTCTGCCTTTATCTCTGTGCGTTTCTCAATATTCGATTGACTTTCTATGATTTGTGAATAGTTGAAAATAGCCTGTAAATCTTCGGCCGGCTCAACTTTATCTGTCGTATTTAATTGGTATTGCAAAGCAATCAACGCAAGGTCATAATCCTGTTGATTTTTGGTTTGTGTCAACCTGGCGTTACTTACATCCAATTCCAGTTTATCTAAATCATTCTTCAATATGGCTCCCTGATCGAATCTGGCTTTACCTACCTCAAAATAGCTATTGGCTCTTTGTAAGGCCAAAGCTGAAAGGTTGAGTCGCTCTTTGGCAAATACCCCATTATAATAAGCTTCTGTAATGGCTTGTCTGAGGTTGACCCGAATTTGTTCAAGATTATTTTTCTGGGCCTCTACTTGTGTATCATTCACGGTGCGGTCAATCTTGCGATTGGCATCATACAACTTTTGTTCGGCTTGTAGTATAAAGGTATTATTGAACGGGCGACCCAGTTTTATTTCAGTCTGCGATTCCCCCGAACCCGGTAATGCAAAGGGCAATACAGTTGTCTGCAATTGGGTGTTCCAACGTAAATCGGCACTGCCACTTACCTGCGGTAGCCATCGGGCTTTTACTTTCTCATTTTCGCTAGAGGCAATCTGCACATTCAGGTTTTGAGATTTTAACTCAATCCGATTTTCCAGACCCCGCTGAACAGCCTGTTCCAATGTAAGATTCTGAGAAAATGCCACTGATATTGGGAAACAAAATATAAGAGATAGAATAGCTCGTGTCATATATCAATTTTTTTTCAAAGGTATATACTTATCAAAAGGGGCGTATAAATATTTTGATAAGACGGAAAAAAAGAACTATTAAATTGCTTGATTTTGTATTGAGGGTTTGGTAAATGAATTTGTAAGACAGCTAATGAAATAGATAATCTCTGATGGTCATCGCACATGGGTCTTCCACCGCCGCGCGGTCGAAGGCCGCGGCAATGGAAGGCCTATATTCAATGGCCTTTTTTATAAAATAAATAACCCCTTCAACTAAACCAAAACCCCACAAAACACTCTTAAATATAGGTTTAATTCATTTGTGTCTTCATAATTTATTCATTTTCAATCAATTAACTCCCTTAACGAATCATTAACAAATTGGCAATAAACCCCGGGCTACTCTTTTAGATCTAAGAATCAAATAAGTTAAAAAAAACAAAAATAACAATAACCAGAATTTCACTATGAGAAAGTTAATCATGATAGCAATGTTGGTGGCAGGAGCCATCGGTGCTAACGCGCAAAGAGGATATGATAAACGTGATGGTCGCTACGGAAGAAATGATAACATAGTAGACAGCTATCAGATTCAGGCACGTAATGAGATTGCGCAAGGTATTAAGTCAGGTAGAATTACATCAAGAGAAGCAAAACCTTTGTTGCGTGAGGCAGAAAGAATTGAGGTGAAAGAAAATCGTTTCAAACGTGATGGTAGAATAGATAATTTTGAACGCCGTGAACTGGAACAGGATTTAGCTGTATTGCATAACTGGATTGTCCGTGAAAAACGCGACAGAGATCATATGAGTTATGATGAGTATAGCAGAGGATATGCCAATGGCCGTTATAACGACCGTTATGGTAAAAGATTCTAACAGATGGTAGAAGAGATTAATAAATGAGTTTTATTAATAATGCTTTTTCGTAAACGACAGGGTAAGGTACTAACCTTACCTTTGTTTTTTTATGGGATGGCACCAAACATTCAGGCACCTTGTTTGTTGAATCAGAAATAATCTCATTCTTTTAAGTAAGAATTGAGAGAGATATGTATCTTGCGCACCGATTATTCCTGATTAAATTGTATGATAACCATCAAAAATGCTGTAGTTAGTGCTACTATAAATCCGAAAGGAGCCGAATTAGTAAGCCTGATACATCAGGCTTCTCAGATAGAATATATATGGTCGGCTGACCCTGCCTTCTGGGGTAAATCTTCGCCTGTGCTGTTTCCGATTGTAGGGTCTTTGAAAGACGATATTTATATTTATGAGGGTAATGAGTATCATTTACCTCGCCATGGCTTTGCTCGTGACCAGGTATTTGAAATAGAAAGCCAGTCGGAAGATAGTGTTACGCTTATCTTAGAATCTGATGAAGCCTCTCATAAAGTATTCCCTTTTTCATTCGAATTCCGTTTGCATTATGTGGTTGATGGAAATCAACTGCATGTAAAATATAAAGTGACCAATGTAAGCGCTACAGAAATGTTTTTCTCAGTAGGCGGACACCCTGCTTTTAAAGTACCATTAGTAGGCGGGACAAGCTATGAAGACTATTATCTTGAATTTAATACTACAGAAGATTTGATGCGCTGGCCTTTAACCAGAGAAGGTTTAATTGAAGTAGCACCCGAAAGGTTTCCTGCAAACAGTAGTAGAATACCATTAACCAAAGAATTATTTTATCAGGATGCACTCGTGTTCAAGCATTTACAATCAGATAGTGTAACGCTGAAATCAGATAAAACATCGCATCAATTAAAATTTGATTTTAAAGGCTTCCCATTCCTGGGAATCTGGGCAGCCAAGAATGCTGATTTTGTATGCATTGAGCCCTGGTGCGGCATTGCAGATAGCGCCAATCATAATCAGCAACTAACTGAAAAAGAAGGTATCAATCGATTGGATGCTGGTGGAGTTTTTGAAAGAACGTGGGGCTTAGGAATTGAGTGATTTTGTCTGAACTTTGATTTACCTGATTAAATGATTGCACTGATTAAGAAGAGTAAGTAATTGAAAATAATAATCAGTCCTTAAAAATCATAACAATCAGTTCAATCAGGTAAATCAAAGTTCAAGACGATTCTTTTATCTTTGCCAATAAAATAGCTTAACTATAACCAACAGATGAAACTTTTCTTTAGAAAAACAGGCGAAGGACAGCCTGTATTAATTCTTCATGGCGTTTTTGGCTCTTCCGACAACTGGTTTACGATTAGTAAAATGATAGCCGACAAGGGCTTTGCTGTCTATGCTTTAGATGCCCGTAATCATGGACAGTCGCCGCGCAGTGAAGAATTCAGTTATGAACTCATGGCCGAGGATTTGAACGAATTTATTGATGAACACCAATTAGATAAGCCGATTATTATTGGCCACTCGATGGGAGGGAAGACCGTGATGCACTTTGCCATGAAGCATGCCGGAAAGTTCAGTAAGTTGATAATTGTTGATATTGCGCCTAAGTATTACCCATCTCACCACGGACATATCATTCAAGGACTTAATTCGATAGATTTAGATAAACTCACCAATAGAAAAGAAGCTGAACTTCAACTAGACCGTTATGTGACAAGCGTTGGCGAACGCCAGTTTTTATTAAAAAACCTGTATCGGAATGAATTAGGTAAATTCGACTGGCGGATTAATCTTCCTGTATTAAGCCGTGAAATCTACCAGATTGGTGGTGATTTTACAGATACCCGCGAAATATCTGAGCCTGTTTTATTCCTAAGAGGTAGTGAATCGGGTTATATTTATGATGAAGATATTCCTGCTATCAAAAAGATTTTTCCAAATGCTACTGTAGAAACCATTGAAGGGGCGGGACATTGGATTCAGGCTGATAAGCCTAATGAGTTTGTGGAGGTTGTGGTTGGGTTTATTGGATGAGGATACTTTTGGGTTTGGCTAAATATTTATCCGCAACGGAGTTAGTAATCAGTGTGATTTCCGTTCTTAGAATGGAATTTATTAAAAGCCGTTTTAAAAGTGGATGACACTTTGACTGAATTGAAATCCAGCCAAACGGAGATTGATGGACATAAAAACATTTTATAATTACATGGATAAAGTAATACAAACACTAATAAAAATATTATCGGTAACTAACCCAAGTATTTCTAAATTACTAACATTTTCGAAAAGTAGACTTGTTAAAAGTAATTCATTTGGTACAAAATATAATTCCATAATATCTGATTTTGAAATAATATCTCCTCCTATTCAAACGGCAAAACTTAAATCATTAACTGAAGTAGAAAAGAAAGAAATTCTTAGTGCTGTACTGCTAATTTATCCAATTGCAGATAATTCTCCAGAAATAACAGAGTTAATTTTTAAAGCGGATATACACCTGTCTTCAGATGCAGAGTTTATCCAAATAATAAATGATGAAGACCTAATAAATGATATATCTATTGCATTTAATCTTCTTGAAAGAAAGCCTCCAAAATTTTGGAAAGATTATAAAAATAATAATGTAAATTCAGAAAATAAGCTTTTAGAAGACGATTACCGTTCTGAATTTTACAGGATGTTAGGTATGAAATATATAATAGGATCTGAAGAAGAAAGTAAAACAGGTAGAACTGATTTAGTATTAAAATCGTCTAGTATTAATAGAAAAATATTTGAATTTAAAATTTGGGAAAGAAATGATTATAAAGAAACTACTCAGCAGTTACTTAAATATTTAACAGAAATTGATGACACTGGATTTGTAATTATGGGAAACAGCAAAACAAATAAAAACATCACAGAAGATGAGTATGAATTTGTTATAAAGTATTCAAAATATATAGAAGATTCTATGAATATAAAGTTGACAAGTCATGGTCTAAAATATTATGAGGCTGATTATATGATTAATGATAACAAGAAAAGAGTTTATCATTTTATTTTAAATCTCAAATAAGTATACATAAATCTATTTCAAAATTACTTATCCCCAACCATCCCCCCAACAATCTTAGCCGAAGAAAGCGCCAAAGGTATCCCTCCTCCGGGATGCACACTTCCCCCAACGAAATACAAGTGCTTAATTCTTGATGAGAAATTAGCGTGGCGCAGAAAGGCGGCAAATTTATTATTCGAACTGTTGCCGTATAAAGCCCCTTGCACCGAAGAGGTTTTCATTTCTATACTTCGTGGGTCAAGTACACTTTCTGATTCAATCAATAGGGCAATATCCGTTTTTAGGTTTCTGCTGAGTTTTTCTATTACATTTTGTCGGGCTTCTGCAATGAGTTTGTCCCAGTCTTGTCCTTCGTTGGCAGGGGCATTCAGTAAGATAAACCAGTTTTCACAGCCTGCCGGGGCATCGTCTTTTTTGTATTTCGAAGTAATATTCAGATAAATGGTTGGATCGTGGTAAATGGTTTTCTTCTGAAACTGGTGTTCAAATTCTGCTTTATAATTATCTGAAAAAAAAATGTTATGTAAGCCCAGCTCCGGAAATTCTTTTCTGATACCCCAATAAAAAATCAATCCTGAACCGCTTTTTGGCTGATTCAATAGTTTTTCCGGATGTTTGGCATGAGGCAAGAGTTTTCGATAGGTAGGGGTAATATCCATATTACTCACTACTATATCAAACTCCCGAAAATCTTCGGTTTTATCCTCTTCTGCCTTTGCAATTTTTAAACCCTTTACCTTTTTATTCTCCATAACTATTTCTTTCACCCGGGTATTGAAATGAAACTTCACTCCTAAATCCTTTGCCAATTCTACCAGACTTTCGGTAATGCCATACATCCCGTTTTTCGGGAAAAATGCCCCGATATTGTATTCCAGATGGGGGATGATATTCATCGTTGCCGGTGTCTGATAAGGGTCAGAACCATTATAAGTGGCATATCGATTGAATAACTGCACGGCTTTAGGCGTAGAAAAAAACTGCTCATTGGTGGCATTCATGGTATTAAAAATACCTAATTTATGGAGATTCAGATAGCCTTTTAATGCTTTTGCCGATGTCCATGTAGAGAATTTATGCAGGGAGTCTTCAAGAAATAATCCGCTCAGTATTTCATATTTGAAAGCACTGTCTTTCAACATTTTTGTGATTTTTTCGGCTGGTTCACCTAATTGTTTTTCAGCTTCTTGGGCAAATGCCTGGGTATCGGCAGAGACATTTAGCCGTGTACCATCTTCCCAGAAATAGCGGCATATCTCAGGTAATCTGATATATTCAAAATAATCGTTGACCGATTTGCCTGATAATTC
Source organism: uncultured Emticicia sp. (assembly GCA_966212365.1). Lineage (GTDB taxonomy): Bacteria > Bacteroidota > Bacteroidia > Cytophagales > Spirosomataceae > Emticicia. The sequence continues at coordinate 6,699 of CBIHRH010000072.1, forward strand.
AAACAATTCCTCAACTAATCGGGGCACGGTAAAGAGTGATGGCCCCGCATCAAAACGATAGGCCCCTTGCTGAAAACTGCTTAGTTTCCCTCCCGGATAATTATTGGCTTCAAATACTTCTACGGCATAACCTTTATTGTGTAGGCGAATTGCCGTAGCAATACCTCCAATACCAGCACCAATAATACCTGCTTTCATAAAGTCTGGGGTCTCATCAAAATTGCCTGCCAACTTTTAACAATATACGGCCTTGAATTGTTACTAGAATAGAACTGATTAAACGGCATGAAGATAGATTAAAATCTATTTTTAAAAGAATTTTCTAAAGGTTTTTATTATTTTTTCCTTATTTTGCGTCATAAATGTGCAAACCTTATTTACTTAATTATACACTCTCCTTAATACACCCAAATGGCTAAATTACTAATAGTTGATGATGAAAAAAGTATTCGGGATGCTTTGAGAGACATCTTAGAATATGAAGAATACGAAGTAGATGAGGCAAAGGATGGTGAAGAGGGATTAGAAATGGTGCTGAAAACCCATTACGATGTAGCTTTGTGCGATATAAAAATGCCCAAATTAGACGGATTGGAAATGTTGCTGAAAGCGAAAGAGGAAGGAGTGATGACCCAATTTGTCATGATTTCTGCTTTCGGAAACGTTGAAAATGCGGTTGAAGCTACCAAACGCGGAGCCTTTGATTTCATTACCAAACCACCTGATTTGAACCGTTTGCTCGTAACCGTGCGCAATGCCATCGAAAAGAGCAAAGACGTAGAGGTGATTAAAACGCTGAAACGCAGAATCTATAAAATCAACGAGATTGTCGGGGAATCAGACCTTATCAAGAAAGTAAAAGATACGATCGATCGCGTAGCACCTACCGAAGCCCGTGTACTGATTACAGGGCCAAATGGCTCGGGTAAAGAGATGGTTGCCAAACAGATACATGAGAAGAGCAACCGTTGTAACCAACCTTCTGTTGAAGTAAACTGCGCGGCCATTCCATCAGAATTGATAGAAAGTGAGCTTTTCGGACACGAGAAAGGTGCATTCACTTCGGCTATCAAACAAAGAATTGGTAAATTCGAACAGGCTGACGGTGGTACGCTGTTTCTTGATGAGATTGGTGATATGAGTCTTTCAGCACAGGCTAAGGTGTTAAGAGCCCTGCAGGAGAGCAAGATTACACGTGTGGGTGGAGATAAAGAAATAAAGGTGAATGTGCGTGTAATTGCCGCTACCAACAAAGACCTGAAAAAAGAAATTGCCGAAGGAAACTTCCGCGAAGACTTATACCATCGTCTGAACGTAATTCCGATTCATGTACCTGCTTTGACTGATCGTAAATCTGATATTCCGTTACTGGCAGATAAATTCCTGCACGATGTTGCCGATGAATATGGCGATGCCGTAAAAGAATTTGAGCCTGATGCGATGGAATACATGAAAAGCTTGCCCTGGACGGGTAATGTTCGTGAATTACGCAACGTAGTGGAGCGTCTGGTAATTATGTGTGGTCCGACCATTACGCTTGATGATGTAAAATTATATGCAGGTATAGGGTTTTAATACTTTAATGAATAACGTGAATCCAGTAGATAAGAATCGGTTTGATTTTTATCTACTGGATTTTATCTGTTAATTTGTCTAACCTTACTTTCACCGAATGAATTCGGTGGCTAACAAAGGATAAATTTTGTTTATATATGCCGGACTTAAGTCCGGCTCAACATGAAAAAAAATCCTTTGTTATTTTAGACGGCGAATTCATTCGCTGTTGTTTATAGACGACAAAGTTTATATGACCCGATTTTTTACTATCCTTTCCCGTTTTCAGAATTACGCCGTACTGATTGGTCTTCTCCCTGTCTTGTTCTATGGCTATGTGATAAGCCATTTTTCTTCTAACGTACCTTTCTACGATGATTTTTTCTGGGGCTTCGATTACCTCGAAACTTATTTTCAGAAAAACACCCTCATGGATAAAATTAAGATGTTGCTGATGCAACACAACCAGCATCGATTTATTTATTTCAGGGCAGTATTATTAGGTTTATTTCAACTGGAAGGCAATCTCAATTTCAAAGACCTGATAATCATTGGAAATGTAAGCCTTTTCGGGATTTTTGCTGTTTATGGCCTGACTTTCAAACGTATGGCTCTTTCGTGGTTATATTTCCTGCCGATTCCGTTTCTGCTGTTTCAATTCCAGTTTATGCATAATAGTATTGTGAGCTATGGCGTGCCTAATATGAGTATCATCTTTCTGGCTATTCTTACGTTCTATTTTGCCTGCTTTACTCCCTCAAAGCATAGTTATCTGATATGGATTGCGGGCTTCTTTGCGACATTCTCCAATGGAAACGGCATCGTAATATTCCTTGTTGCTATCATCTTATTATTGCTTCAACAAAGATTCCGTCTGGCTATTTATACAGCTATTGTGTATGCCCTGAGTCTGGCTATCTACTTTAGTGGCTTCCACATGGAATCAGGTGAGGCTAAACTGAATGGCAATACTTTTATGTATGCTTTCCGGTTTTTAGGGGCCGCCTTTCAGACCGAAATTAATTCTGTATCGGTTGCCTTTGGTATGATTGCAGTTGCCGGGATAGTTATTTATTTTCTTTATTTCTTCTTCAAACTGGTAAAAGATAAATTCAAGCCAGTTGAAAACAAAGTGCTGTTATTTTGTCTGGGTGTATTTTTATTTCTGGCTGCTACAGCCATGATGACTGCCATTGTGCGTGCTATACATAAAGTAGAGATACCCGATTGGTATAAAAATTATTCGATTCTGTTTATTACAACCATTTACCTGTTTCTGATAAATTTTAAGACAAATCAGTATTTGCGATGGGTTACTTTGAGTGTATTTGTTTTATATAGTATCGGAATCTGGTATAAATCAGCAGAGAAAAATCTGGTGAGTTATCAATACCTCAAATCGAATTTTGAGGCGGATGCCTTTAATTTTCAGAATAATAAATACTGGTCGTTTCTGACTGCACAGGAGGGCATAGAGTTTTATCTGAGACATAACAAGCAAACGCATGATTTTATTAAGAAAGGTTGGTATAAACTTCCGGAAACACCCTTGACTCATCTGGCTTTTGATAGTACTGCATTTGAAAAAACAACATTCAGTATAGAAAAATCCGCAGAGCATTTTGCTACGCTTATTCAATATACTCCTGAAAATCTGAATAATAGTGATCGAAAGTATAAAGAACGGTATGGGTTTATCTTAAACAACTCGACCAGCCGGATGTATTTTTTTGGAATAGTCCCTACATTTAATGGCATCAAGGGACTCATTCAATACAAAAGCTTGTTCTTTGATAAAAGCGGATTCGGGGTTAATTATAAATATTACAAAGAAGCCATCCCTGCCGGGAATTATCGTGTAGGAATGGTATTTATAGATGCCAATAAGCAAGCTGAATGGAAAATTTCTGAACAAACAATCCGAGTTGATAATTATTAAGCATACATTTGACCAAAGAATAACTACATAATCTAATGCAATACGACGTTACGGTGATAGGCTCCGGTCCCGGAGGATACGTGGCGGCCATCAGAGCTGCCCAGTTAGGTATGAAAACCGCCATTATTGAAAAATACAATGTTTTAGGAGGCACTTGCTTAAACGTGGGTTGCATTCCTTCAAAAGCCTTGCTTGATTCGTCAGAGCATTTTTATAATGCTACTCACCACTTTGCCGAGCATGGTATTGAAATACCTGCCCCCAAGGTGAATCTGGAACAAATGATGGCCCGCAAAAAGGGAGTAGTAGAGAAAATGAACGGAGGTATCAACTTCCTGATGAAAAAGAATAAAATCACGGTTTATAACGGTTTTGGTTCTTTTGTCGACAAGAATAACATCAAAATTAAAAAGGCGGATGGTTCAGAAGAACAGATAAGCACCGAAAAAGTGATTATTGCTACTGGCTCAAAACCAACGATTCTGCCTTTTATGAATTATGATAAAAAGAGAATCATTACCAGTACAGAGGCTTTAAACCTGCCAGAGATTCCGAAGCACCTGATTGTGATAGGAGCAGGGGTAATCGGTGCAGAATTAGGCTCTGTATATGCCCGTTTAGGTGCTAAAGTGACATTTGTTGAATTTGCTGATTCGATGATTCCGACGATGGATAAAACGATGGGTAAAGAACTACAAAAGTCAGTAAAGAAACTGGGTACTGATTTTTATTTCAATACCAAAGTTACCAAAATAGAAAATTTAGGTGAAGAAGTATTGGTATCTGCCGATGGCGCAGATGGCAAACCAGTAGAAATCAAAGGCGATTATTGCCTGGTATGTATCGGCAGAAGAGCTTATGTGGATGGACTGAATTTGGAAGCCGTAGGCGTAACAACCGACAGAGGTAAAGTAGTAGTTGATGAACATACCCTCGAAACTAATGTAAAAGGCATTTATGCCATTGGCGATGTAATACGTGGAGCCATGTTGGCGCACAAAGCCGAAGAAGAAGGAGTATTGGTAGCTGAAACCATCAACGGACAAAAACCACATATCAACTATAACCTTATTCCGGGAGTAGTGTATACCTGGCCGGAGGTAGCCTCAGTAGGACAAACAGAAGAAGAACTAAAAGCAAAGGGTATTAATTATAAATCAGGGCAATTCCCTTTCAAGGCCTGAGGACGTGCCACAGCCAGTGGAGATACTGATGGTTTGGTGAAGATTTTAGCTGATAAAGATACTGACGAGGTTTTAGGCGTACACATCATAGGTGCCAGAGCGGCCGATATGATAGCCGAGGCTGTAATGGCGATGGAGTTCAGAGCCAGTGCCGAAGATATTTCACGCACCTCTCATGCCCACCCGACCTATATGGAAGCCGTAAAAGAAGCTGCTTTAGCCGCTACTGATAATCGGCCGATTCATACTTAAGAATTGAATTGTCTTGAACTTTGATTTACCTGATTTACCTGATTGCATTGATTTATTAATTGATTATTAGATTTGTAAACCTGAAATCATAAAAATCATTCAATCAGGTAAATCAAAGTTCAAGACAATATCACTCAATTAAGAAGAAACCACCCCTTGCACCGGCGCTGCCTGCTTTGCTGCGAAATAATCAATCATACTTAATATCAGAATACATCTGGCTACCACTACTACAGTTCTTGGGATTAAGCCGATCCAGGGTAATTGTTCGATATAAATGCCGTAAAAAACCAGGAAATTGGCAAATGCCGTTAAGATTACACCCCAGCTAATCCAGAATTTATTGGACTCATTAATTGACAGAAAAGACGCTAACGTATTGGTATATAGATAAATAACTGAATAGCTGATAAGGAGTATCTTATCGAAGGTAGGAACTACTGCATGCAGAGAGAACAGATAAAATAATATCGGTATCAACGCATAGATAGGCACAACTTTCATTACTTTATAAGGAGAAACCTTAAATTGTATTTTACCACCCATCATTTTGAAGATAACCGCCCATAAACACAAAATGCAGGCATGTGCAATCAGATTAAAATCTTTGATGAATGAAGGGAAGAATATAACACACAAGGAAATAAAAATGGGTAAAATCAAAGTCAGGATAAAGAGTTTGTCAATTGTTGTAGGTAGGGTTTTGCGATGCTTATAATACCAGATAGTGAGTATGATAGCAGTCAGAATTCTTATAATGGCTATCCAGAAAA
>CBIHRH010000073.1:0-12396 GCA_966212365.1 uncultured Emticicia sp.
TGCCCGCATACCTGAAAAGAGATGCCTATAAAAATGATTAATAAAGTTTTCTTCATGGCCGGATTTTTTAAGCAAAGTTATAGAATCAGAAAAGAACCGTCAATCACGGAAATATGCCATAATTGCCATAGAAAAGCGCCTGATTACTTCATTTTTTCTACCAGTTCAAGATAGTTTTTCGGGAAATGATGCAGCCAGATATTAGGGCTTTCAGGGGCGTTTGAATAGCGTTTAAAGTAATCTTCATCTGGCGTTAAGACAATGATATTACCTGTTCTTACATAGTAGTTGCTCTCATAATAATGCGGGGTAACAAAATCAGGAATTTGTTTTTTCACAGCCATTGAAACCATTTTTCCAAGATATTTCTGATAGTTTTTCTGCGCTTTCAGGCTTGGGTTGCTCATTTTGTTATAGATATATTTCAAAGCCATATTCTTCGGGAACCTCTGTTTTTTTATCATGGCCTTAGCCCCATGAAAAGGGTTGACAGGAGTAAAATCGTTAATCGTTTGTAGCGAAAAAGGTACATCCGGCACCCAGTCTGCTGTGTTTACTACATTATATGCCCATCCGCCTTGGGCCATTTTTTCGTAATCGTAAGCAAAGAATAAATTGCCTGGCTTAGGGCCTGCGCTGCAATAGGTTTTGAATTGTATATCCTGCGGGAGTTTCTTTTCTGCTTTCAGGTTTTCGAGATAGGCATTGAGTAGAAAAGTAATTCCTCCGCCCTGGCTATGGCCTGTCAGGATAAAGTCTTTGATGCCTGCTTTATAGCAGGAATCTATCTTATGTTCTATGCTTTTTGATAAATAGGCCATCGCCACAAACCAGCCTACATGCACGGCAGCATTTGGGTTATTGGATAACGTATACGAGAATTTGAAGTTTTTGTCTAATTGTAACTCCCCTTTAGCGGGAATCATTGCCGCATAAAGATTAGCTAAAAAGCTTGCCTGCGTTGGAATGCTCCCTTGTACGGCAATGATAGCCATAGGTTTGGTCTTATGTACCCATAAATCCCAGAGATTATCAAAAGCCACTACCGGAGAACGGTATAGGAAACGATAATCTTGTGGTTCGGGCATATCGCTTGAGTCAGCCCATTTATTCAGTGCAATATGTACTTTCTGATTGATTTTCAGCGTCTCAATATATTCAGCTTTATCGAATCCGGGTTTGAGCACTTGTCCGGAAAGTTGGTGAGAAATAAACAGACAACCTAATAAAAGTGATGGAAAGATTTTTTTCAATGGCATGATAAAGAATTTTAAGGTACTTAGGTTATAAAATCAGCTATGGCAAAAGCAATGAGGTTGTCTTAAAAGTATTTTGGGCCAAATATTATTTTGCTCGAAAAACCTTTGAGACATCCTCATTCACTAAACTATAATTATACGGGATTTGTTTAATGTTTTATTGCAGGTAATAATGTTTCAATAAGTCTTCACTAAACTCATTGCCTTTTTCTCTCAGAATGGCATGAATATGATTGCCATTATTACTAATAAAGAAAATATCCCCTCAAGAGGGGATTGCCTCAACTATTAGCCCCTCGTTATTTTTGAGCCTTATATAAAGCAATTGTTCTGTCACTTATTTAAGTCCTGATCCAATGAAAACTACCTTTTTGTTCATACTTATTATCTGTGTTTTATCGTTGAACATCTGCTTGGCGCAAACCTCATTAAGTGGTACCTGGTATGTGAATGGCAAAGCCGACCAAAGGGCTACTATCTCTCAAAATGGCAATAATCTCGCATTTGCCATTAATGGCTCAAACAGTACCGACTATTTTACTAACAATTATACTGTATATGCCAAAGAATGGAATACGCAGGCGGTATTGACAACCAATGCGCAGGCTATCTTATGGAATAACCAACTCTGGACAAAAAGCCCTTATTCCGGCTATCCATCTATTCATGGAAGCTGGTCGGTAAACGGGCAGGCGGCCTATACTATCGAACAGGATAATATCTTCTTCTTTATTAATTCTCAAGGTAAAAAAATTGCCGGATATTTTACCGGCCCAACCTCTATCCTGGTGCCTGAATGGAGCAATGCCACCGCAAATATCGGAGGAAACGGAAGTCAACTCACCTGGAGTAATCAGGTATGGGCCAAAATAGGAACGAGCGGCCCTGTTGTAACCGGAGGCACTACCAAAAGACTTTGCAGAGGAGAATTATCGACATTTTATTATGCTTCACAATTATTGGGTACGGTATGGGGCAGGGCCGCCACCGAACCCGGACGATTATCTGCAGACGCTATTGCCGCTTGTGATGTCTCGCTTGCTACACTCAGTTCAACTTTAGAATTTATGGGCTGTATTGTATTTGATAGAACCCGGATAACTACTTTAAGGGGTATGTTGCCAACGGCTTCTTCACAACAGATTGTCCAACAAACAGAAGGTATTATACGAGACTTGCAGACAGTTGTGCAAAATCTGCGCCTGAGTTGTGATAATGGGGTTAATATGCTTTCATTATATGTCGGTGGGGTGCATTTAGGCGCTGCACAGGCTTGGGCAAGCAGTCGGCAATGCCAGATGGTACCTATGCCAGCAGCTATTCAAACAGTGATAGCTAATCATTTAACTACTGCCAGTAATGCGTTAACTCCTTATGCCCGATGTATCCCTCAATTTAACTTCGGTGGGTTTGCTATGGTTACACTGGGTAGCATGAATTCAATTCTGCCACATACACAGATTACAGGCATCGAAGCGCAATTATTATGGGCCATTGCCCTGAGTGATTGTTGCTGTACCTGTTCGCCCGGAGCGACTGTAACAGATACGACAGGCGGAGGCTCTGCCTGTGATGCCGACTGCCAGAAATATTGCCAGAGTATCGGCAGACAATCGGGCAGGTTTAATGGAAGTGCCCCCTGTATTATGGGAGTTGTAAGCGAACCTAGCAGGAGTTGTAATTGCCAGTAATCAATAAAACTATAATTAAAATCCATAGAGACGCCAGCATGGCGTCTACAAAAATGGATTTATATAAATTATCAGGAGATTCTTAAATAAATCTATCTCCTCGTCAACCCCTCCAGTTTCTTCCTTGTCTCCGCATTTTCTTTGATGGCAAGAGTCTTTTTGAATTGCTCAATGGCACTGGCAGTATCTTTTTTAGCCACAAAATAATCACCATAGGAATCATAGACATTAAAGCTTTCAGGATAATTGGCCACATTCATCTTGAAAAAACTTTCAGCCTTTTTGTACTGCTTTTGACCCAATGCATCATATCCCATGCTATTAATCATACCCTCTTCCGGTTTTACCTGAAACCCAAATTCTTTAGAAACTGTCTCAAAATGTTTCTGGTATTTACCGGCTAATACAGTAGTACTATCCCGATAATCCTTCATAGTAAGCTTCATCGGATAATAACTGAAAATGAAATGCAGGGCATCATATTCACTTATTAAGGGTACAGAACTATGGTCGTCGGTGCTATAATACTTGCTTTTATATTTCAACTGGTTTTGCTTATTCGCTTTCAGATGATTGTCTAATTCTAAAATCGAACGGATATGCCCATTTTCAGGAGAGGTATCTTTGGTCAATTTAGCAAGCGTCATACCTTCCGACATGGTGTTGGCGATGCCTAAATACAAATAGACTCCTGCATATTTTTTATCCGTTAAGGCTTTCTTGGTTGTCTTTAAAAAACGCATCTTGTCCCACCACATACTGGGGTCAATAGCCACATAGGCATTGAACAAGTTGGTATGGTTAATCAGCGCATTCATTACCGTTAAACCACCGAATGAGTGCCCAATCAACATTTTATAGGGCTGTGTAGGATATAGCGAATCAATATGAGGCATCAATTCTTTTTCGATGAATGCCATAAATTTTTCACCACCGCCAGATGGTTTTGAAAAAGTGCTATCCATATAAGGCGGGTCAACATCTACGTGTGTAGGGGTTAAGTCTCTTGTCCGGTCAGTGTTCGGGATACCCACCACAATCATTTCCGGACAAATAGTATTGCCATTGACACTGCTTAGTTGCTGAATCATGCCCACTACTGAATAAAAATGGGCATCGCCATCTAATAAATACACCACCGGATACTTTTTCTTAGCGAAAATATCCATTCCACCTTGCGGCACATAGACCATTATGCGTCGGTCTTCATTCAGTATTTTTGAATAGACTTTGTCATTTTTGCCAAGTATAATTTTATCATCGGTCTGGGCATGAGTATAGTTTGAGAAGAAGCCAATAGTTAAGAACAAGAGTAGAAACTTTTTCATAATAGGTAAATGAGTTTAAGCAATTGAGTTAGAAAGGAGCTTATCGTAAATGTATGAAAAAATACGAATATTTGATTTAAAAATGAGTTGTCAAACAAGATTCAGCTAATATTTTAATATCTTGCTGAATAGAATCTGTTCAACTAAACTTAATCGATGAAAACACTAATCATCTTCTTTTTATTTCTGGTTGTATTTGCTTCGTATGCGCAAGAGCGTCTGGTAAAAGTAAATGACAAGAATTTTGCTGTCTATACTAAAGGGCTTGAAAACAGAAAACCCAAGGCACCCGTACTCGTTTTTGAAAATGGTATGGGGATGGGCTTTGGTAACTGGGATACCATAATTGATGAACTGGCAAAAGTTGCTCCCGTATTTGCCTACGATAGGGCAGGAGTCGAGAAATCAGATAAGATTTATCAAATGCCGACACCGAAGCAAACGGCCGAAAATCTGAAAGCGATATTAACAACCCTGAATATTGCACCGCCGTATGTAGTAATTGGTCATTCAATGGGGGGCTTATATGCCAGAAGTTTTGCAGGGTTTTATCCGAACGATATAGCTGGTTTAGTATTTGTTGACCCGGCAGATTTCACAGAAAGTAAAGACGACTGGAATCAGATTTTCAGAGAAATAGGCGTGCCTGAAAAGAGAATCGATGAAATGATGTATAATCGGTTGTATCAACCAACCAAACCACCGACTCATAATGATTCTCTGAATTTTGGCGCGTGGAGTGAGCTACAGACACTAACGGCTTTGAGGCGCACTGATTTTGCTGAGGTAAAAAGCCTGCCTTTACCCAATGTACCTATTTACTTTTTTGTGGGTGGTATGTTTGGAGTTCCACCAGAATACCGAAGCAAAGATTATGACCATGAACGATTTTTTCACGTAAAAAACAGAATGAATATGGATAGATGGCGGGCATTGATTCATTCATCAGGCAAAGGCGGGGCACTGATTTATCTGTCTGATAGCGGGCATTATATTCATCGGGATGATGCGAAGGCAGTCATTGCAAACATCAGATTGCTACTGGAAAGCTTATAAGAGAAAAGAGGTATCTGAAATAATCATCTGATACCTTTCTGTTTTTTGTTCACTCAATAGTACCAAACCCTTAGCCATAGAGGAAATATATATTGATTCCGGTTATAGACGTTGAAAATTTGTTCGTGAGATTAGTTCAGGAAAGAGAGGAGCCCAATAATGAGCTCACTCCCGGCACTTCCCTTCTTTCTACCACGAAAGGTCTTTGACGAAGCCTTCTAAATCCTTTTCAAAAATTGCTTGGCGCGTCTTCTTGAGATGCTGATAAGTTCATCATTTTCCATCTTTATCGTAAAAGATTCTTTCTGAAAACTTGCCATATAATTGAGATTAATAATAACAGAGCGGTTAGGTCTGAAAAACGAATAGCTGTACAAACGTTTTTCGAATATGCCTAATGTTCGGGAAGAGAGTATGGTGCTACCATCTTCCAGCAGAATGTGTGTATAGTTAATGTCAGCTTTGAGCATCAGTATTTTGCTCGACCTGACAATCGTGTCTTTGTCAATGTTAATGAGTAGTTCCTTGTTCATTTTCGTGGCAGAGTCAATAGATAATTGATGCCACAAAGCTATGGTACGAATAAAAGCAGGTGTTACCTCATTTTCGACTTTCTTTTACTCATTTTGAACTTAGCTGTAAAAAATGGAGAAAGGAATACGGAGAAAGGAACAATGGGAGGGGCAGTCGAAAAATAGATAATATAATGGATGGGCTAACTTTTAGTTTATCATTTAATGGAAGATAAAATTTGACAGCCACCCTATCGGAAGGATTTCTGTAGGAGCCAGTAGTTCAGAAAAGACGATTTTCTATTACCAGACTCAAACAATACCTTTCAAATATTCCAGATAAGGTTCGCCTCTCAACGAAGCAAAGTAATCAAAAATAAACATAATGCTTCCCTGAATCATAAGCCCGATTGCAATGCCTTTCACAAAAGGATTATTGGCAAAAGTGAAAAATAAGATAAGCCCTATCAGAACAACAATACCTTCTGCTATTTTTATGATTCTGAAGTTATTCATCACCTTTTGCATTCTTGGTAGTTCCTGTGTTATGATTTTTTCTTTTTGGTTTAACCTAAATTCAGATACACGCTGAATATCTTTCGGCGATCTTATAACCACACCGATGCAAATGATCAGTAAAAAGAATGCTATTATGAATGAAGGCAAGGCCATGCCTTTATATAAATCAGATTTTAGCCAGAACCATCCATAAAGGCTAAGAGTAGCTGAAATCAGACCTATAATAATGCCAATACTACATTGAATAATCTCTCCGTTAAAGTATTTTTCTATTGGTGTCATAGCTGTCTGTTGTTTTGAATGCCTGCTATCAATAGCAAGCCTATGATATAATGAGATACAATGGCAATAATAACTGTTGTTTTTGCCAGTGGATTGTCGAAAATGCCATTTTCTTTTAATAATAGCCACATCACCCAATCCATGGTTGCACTGGCAATCTGATAAAAAGCCAGGCCTTTGGCAACATTGGCTGGTGGGTTTTTTCGGAATATCCATGCTATGTAGGCCTGTGTTACCAAAGCAAGGCCGATGAGTTTGGTTATCCATTGACCATCAACATTAAGATTCCAGCCTGTTAATGGTCGAATCATGCCCGGAGGAAGCATAGCAGAAACAAAGTAAAAAAACTCTAGTACCGCTACTACGATAAACAGGGTTTTCAGATCAGTTAATTTTTTCATTTCGCCTATTTTAGTCTTATTTTACAAATAAAACAGATATATTTATAACCGCAAAGTATAGAGTATACTCTATAGTACAACTATTTTTTTACATCCCGTTTTTACCAATGTTAATAAGCGAATTATCAAAAAGAACAGGCGTATCTATTCATACCATTCGTTATTATGAAATGTATGGCTTATTTGAAGGCAAGGTTAATGAAACTGTAAAGTCTAATAATTACAAACAGTATGATGAGTCAGCGATTGGCAAGTTAGAATTAATCAAAGAAGCCAAAGAAATAGGATTTACGCTTTCAGAGATTAAAAAACTACTCGAAGATTGGTATGGCAATAAGCTTTCAGCCAATGAAAAGAAGACAGTATTGGTCAATAAAATTGCTGATATTGATGAAAGGATTGAAAAATTAAAATATGTAAAAGAAATGCTTGTACAAGGAATTGAGGAAGTAGAAAATGGACTGTGCTAAGGTACTATTTCTCTTTGCCTTTTGCTGATATACTCCAACGTAATTGAACGCCGACACTGCTATAATGCAATTTCTCGGCTGTAAAAACACCAATCGGGTATTTGAAGAAAGGCTCAACAGATAATTGATTTTTACCTAATGGATAGTGTACCCCCAGCGAGAAATTAAGGGCAGTGCCCAGACTTATTCTTTGGGCATTGCTGATATTGTTTCTTACTTCTTTATCAACCAATGTGGTTGTTACTTCTTGTACCTGACCATTCTCTCCCACTGATACCAATACTACTGTCCGGTGATTTTCGTAGAAGAGTTGAGAGGTCTGGTTAAAGGCTCCCATCATGGATACCCCAGCCTGTGTACTAACGGCGAATGAGCCTTTTTGCCATACCTTGTAGCGTACATTCAAAGGAATTTCGACATTGAGCCATCGATAATTAACCTGATTTAACTGAGGCATACCCACCGGGCTCGACATCGGTACGGTAGTATTTAGTAAATTAAGATTCTCCCGCCCAACATAAATTCCCGTACTCAGTTCGGTTCTCTTGCTCAAAACTATTTCGGTGGTGCCTCTCACGCCGAAATTCTGTTGAGGCACTGTATTGGCAGCCTGATTGGATAATCCGGCAAGGGCTATGCTTAAGCTCAATGAATGCGTTTTCTTTTCGCTTGCATCCTCTTGCTCATGTATCGGATAAGGAGGAATAAAAGGTGATTTAGGTCTTGTCAGGATGCCATTAAAAGTGTGTGGTTGTAGCAAACCAGGCCGGAAATCTTTTTCTTCTAAGGTAGCTATCCGACCTGAATTTTCGTCTTTGTGGTTAGGTGATGTGTTTTCTTCTATATTAGGCAGATTTATATGTTGCTTAGTAGTCCGGCGTTGCGAATCAGTTGGTTTTTTACTGATAATTATTTCTTCCGTTATGGTATTTTTCCCGTTTTCAGATTGGTTACTATCATGTTTATTTATAGGTTTTGGGGGAGGCTTAACACTTACTGACGTATTCTCTGATTGATTAATTTTATACGTTCCCCATCCGATTACAAGGCTTAGAATTATCCCTGCCGCCATACGCCAGAAGATAAGCATTGGTCTTTTTTTCTTTTTCTTTCTGAATTGCTCAAAATCCTCCCATGCCCCCTCCTGATAAGAAGTTTCATACGCCCTCAGCTTGTCGATTGTTTGTTTATCAATTGGTTCCATTTACTGCATTGTTCGGTTATGAGTGTTAATCAATACCCTTAATTGTTGTTTGGCTCGTGTCAGATAAGTTCTGGATGACGAAGCCGGAATCTGTATCATTTGTCCGATTTCGTCATGACTATAGCCCTCTATTTCGTATAAATTAAAAACTACTTTCCACAAGGGCGGTAGCTGGTTCAACAGCCTGATAATCTCTTCGGCCGATTCGCGGTCAAAAAAATTTTCCTGTGGTGAAGTCTCTTCAATATCATGATCATTATGATAAAAATGTTTCTTTTCTTTCCTGAAATAATCAATAGCTGTATGAATGATTAACCGTCGAGCCCAGGCTCTGAACGACGCGAGTTTTTTATATTCATAAGGTAATTGATAGAAGATTTTTAAGAATGCATCATTGAGAGCCTCCTGCGCCAGCGTTTTATCAGGCAGATACCGCAGACAGATACCCATGGCAAAACCGTAGAAATGTTTGAATAGCTTTTCCTGTGAAACAGGTTTGTGTTGGGCGCAACCCTCAATCCAGGATTTTTCTTGTGCGGTACAATCAGACAAGCATTCCACAGGTTTAAGAATAAACGGATTATCTGAAAAGTAAAGTCATGATATATGACCCCATCCCCAACCCTTCCGCATCGGCGGTCCGACCCAACAATGGGGAAGGGCATAAAAGTCCCTCTCCCCATTGTTGGGGAGAGGGATTTAGGGTGTGGGGTCTAGTTCTACCAAATAGAATTTTTTGAACCTTTACTTTTAGATACGCCTAAAGTAGAAAATTAAGTTTTAAGACGAATGATTATCTATTGCTTACCGAACCATCCGGATCAACCGAAATGTCTTTTACTTTCGAGCCATTGGCTACATGAACGATAATATCAGTAGTGCCGAATAATTTGAGCATATCCACTTCTAAAGTAAATTTCTTTTTGTCGGTGCAGGTTTCACCCGTCTTATCTTCGTAGTTGACTACTATTCCGGTCTGCATCGGGTACGACATCAGGGCAATACCACTCCATACAATTTTATAATTGGCTATGTCGCAACCACCTTCTACATCAATCTTCATCAGGTCTCCTTCGCGGGTCACTTTCGTAATCTCAAAGGTGGTTCCGCTATAGGTAGAGCGGGCATTGATAATCTTGTTATACTCCTGCTCATTGGTTTGTAGCTTACTGCTTTTGTCAGGTTCAATCTTGTTATCCTGGCTACATGAAAAAGCTAATACAGATAGGAGCATGGTTACGAGTAACAGGCGGATTTGAGTTCTCATCATTTTCATTGTTTTGTGTATTTATGTGATTTTTGATGATAAGTCGTACCGCATGTTCGAAATGCTACAGACACCGGGGAAAAATCTGATTAATTTTTTAAGAAGATACCGGAATGGCTGAAATGGTTGGGAGAGAGGGAAACCGTTACTCATAATAGCAAAGCACCACAGAATAATAATTGCTTTAAACAAATATTATTCTGCAGTGCTTTGTTTGAATCCGCTTTAATTATACCAGAAAACTACTTTTGGTCTTTATGGTCAGTAGGTATCAGTAAAACTATTAAGTTTTGTGTCGAAAGTACCGACTACCGCCGGGTTTTGAGAATAATCTTTCCAGCCGATTTTTTCACATCTAAGCTCTATCGAATCTACTCCTTCCAATTCTGATTTTTCTATTCTGGTAACGAAGACGAAACTTAGTTTAATGCTATAATACAACTGGTCGTTGGTATTATAAAAAAGAAGCTCCATCGTATCTAAATGAGTGCCTTTTGCAAGAGTCTTGAAAAACGGAATAGAGTTCGGCCCGCGTGGTTTGGAGATTTTTACAGGTGAAATAATAGCTTTACCTGACCCTGTGCCCCCGGTAGGGTCATAATTAAGCGTAAGGTCATAATCTGCATAATCAACTCTCGTTTGCCCGGCATGCACGCCGGTAGTAATTTCACCCGGAATAGCCGGGCTGGCAACAATTATATAATAAATTATCGGGGTGCTTGCTACGTTGTTTACATTATTATTGATTTTTACCCACTCAGTCTGCTTTCTGTAATACAAACTATGGTCAGATAAATTATAGATGAGCATCCCGTTGGCAGGGCTTTGTATACTATTAGTCCCATTTACCTGCGGAATCTGAATAGAATTAGGGGCTAACTGAGAGGCTTGGCCGAAAGTACCTAAACCTGAGACAAGCAGGAATAGGAGAATGGCTACTTTTTTCATGACTTTTGTGTTTAAGATTGGGAGATATTTGTTGAATCAATATTCGTATGGCTAATTGAAATTACTAGAGAAAAAGATATACTTCAAAATTTCCGAAGACTTTGGTTTGAAAAATTTACTCAGTGGTTATTAAGGATAATAGGGAGATGTAAGTAATTAATAATCAGGAAGATAGTTTAATAATACAAAAAAGCACACCGCAATAACAATTACCGGAGTAATCATTACCACAATGTGCCGGGGTTGGCTTAAATCAATTTAGTAGGATAAATTATCCTGACAATTAAGAGTATTAATAGGTAAAGTTATAAGTATTTGTAGTTATATCGAAACTGCCTGAAACACTCGGAGTAACGCTAGAGTCTTTCCAGGCAATTTTCTTATAGATTACAGAAATGCTTTCTGCACCATCTGGTTCTGCTCTTTGTATTTTCACAACAAATACTCCACTGATTTTTATGCTAAAAACCAATCGGTCGGTTTCATCATAAAACAAAAACTCCATAGATGTAATACTGGCACCTATCAAAAAAGCCCGCATAAACAAGAAATCATTAAGCCCGCGAGCTTTTAGAAAAGTGATGGGTGACAAGGTCTTTTCACCAGGAGTTCCTGAAGTAGAGTAGTTGACAAAATTATTGTAATCAAGAAACTTTATTGCAGTTTGTCCGGCATGGTGGCCTTCGGTTATTTCCCCGTTAATAGCCGGACTAGCCGTAGCGGTATAATAAATCTTTTGCGTAGGTTCTGTAACAGCGTTATTAATAGTATTACTGAGTTTTATCCATTCATTTTCTCTGCGGTAATATAGGCTCTGATCAACAGTATTATACATAAGCATACCAACTTTCGCGCTATCAATACTCTCAACTCCGTTTGCTTGCGGTAATAGAATAGTATTAGGCAACATAACAGAAGACTGTCCGGAAGCACTAAGACCGGAGATAAACATTAATAAAAAAACGGCTACCTTTTTCATTGTTAATTTGGATTGAAATCAAGTTTTTAATAAGAATTTTTTGAAACATAAGCGGGCAATACAAGAAACCTTTGGAATGAGAATTTCTGCCTCAAAATTGTCTAAGGTTTTATTCTGAAAAATCTTTAAATTGACCTCTAAAGTCTATTTTTTAAGATTTAGCCATACTTTTGTTCCTCCTTCCTCTGCCCAATGAAACAAGGCGTTCTGTTTTTGCTGATTTTTAGCTGTTTTCATGCCTGGTCTCAGTCTGGTGGAAGCACTGAAAAACTTATCCCTAAAACCAGACATTTTACCGTAACCGATGGGCTTTCTAACCGTTTCATTGTCGATATTACACAGGATAGAAAAGGCTTTATCTGGATTTCAACTTATTATGGGCTTAATCGGTTTGACGGCTACGAATTTAAAATCTATACACAGCAATCGCATGGACTGACAAGCAATTCGATAGCTGCTACTCAGGACGATAAAGAGGGG
>CBIHRH010000074.1:0-12307 GCA_966212365.1 uncultured Emticicia sp.
TCATGGCGCGATGATCTGAAAGAACAATTGCATGTATTAGCATTAACAGAACGCCAATTGCTTTTAGGCGATTTTATCATTGATTCTTTAGATGAGCACGGTTTCTTAAAATACGATGCAGAGGCCATTGCCGACGATGTTTCTTTTACCAATAATATTTTTGTTGATACGCCTGATGTAGAAGCAATAATTAAGATTATCCGCCAGTTAGACCCGATTGGTATCGGTGCTTCAAATCTGCAGGAGTGTTTGTTGATACAATTAGACCATAAGCGCGAGAATGGATGCGATGTAGATTTAGCTTATGAAATTGTATTAAATAACCTGGACGACCTGGCTGTTCGCAACTATGAAAAAATCATGCGTTCACGCGAGATATGCACAGAAAAACTCAAAGAAGCAGTAGCACTGATCACGTCGTTAAACGCCAAACCTATCTCAGAAGAAAATACCAGCTCTATTCTGGTTAAAGATAATATTATACCCGACTACCTTGTTTACTTTGATGATAACAAGATTGAGGTTTCTTTAAATAGCAATCAGATTCCGCCTTTAAGAGTCAATAATTCGTTTCAGGATTTATTACAGGGCAGTGCTGATAAAGCCGCAACACACTATATCCACACCAAAGTTTCAGCAGCTAACTGGTTGATTGATGCGATTCAGCAAAGAGAAACCACTATGCTGAAGACCATGCGAACACTTGTAAAATTACAGGAAGAGTTTTTTAAAACGGGAAATGTTCAGAAACTAAAACCGATGACACTGAAAGATGTGGCCGAAATCATAAGCATGGATATTTCGACGGTATCAAGGGTAACGAGTGGCAAATATGCTCAGACTCCTTTTGGCACAATTCATTTAAAAGACTTGTTTTCAGGTGGTATTTTTACCGATTCAGGAACAGAAGTATCTAATCGTGAAATTCAACAAACATTAGCTACGCTGATTTCAAACGAAGATAAAAATACACCATTAAATGATTTCCAGTTAGCCGACCTGTTAGCAGAAAAAGGTTATCATATTGCTCGACGCACGGTAGCAAAATACCGCGACCATCTGGGTATCCAATCGGCACAATTAAGACGTGTTTTATAATCTTAACTAATTAAATCAACCATATTACTTATGCAACGTATCCTTGTTATTGATGATGACACTGATATTTGTCTTTTACTTCGTCGTTTCTTAAGCAAAAATGGTTACGAAGTAGCTATTGCGCAAAGTGGACAAACTGGACTGAGTTTATTAGAAGAATTTTCTCCTGATTTAGTCATGACCGATTTTCGTTTAGGAGATCTAGATGGAGGACAAATATTAAGAAAAATCAAAGAACGTTTTCCTGAAGTTCCGGTGCTTATCATTACTGGCTATTCTGATATCAAGATTGCTATTGATGTAATGAAACAAGGAGCTTTTGATTATATTACCAAACCGCTTTTTCCTGACGAAATTCTGCTTACAATTAAGAAAGCATTGGGCGGCGAAAAATCGGAGGGCAGTATGCAGACTACTGTCGAAAAAGAAACCACAGCTACTAAATCCACTATCAAATCTAACAGAACGAAGTCTGACTCCAGTTACATTTTTGGTAGCGGCCCTGAGTCTAAAAATCTGTATCGGCAGATAGACCTGGTTGCCCCTACCAACTATAGTGTAATTATCTACGGTGAGAGTGGTTCGGGGAAAGAATCTATCGCACAAGAAATACACAAAAGAAGCAAAAGGGCCAACGGGCCTTTTGTGGCTATGGACTGCGGAGCTATCTCGAAAGAACTGGCCGCCAGCGAAATGTTCGGGCATGAAAAAGGCTCTTTTACTGGCGCTTTAAATCAGAAAATAGGTCATTTTGAAATGGCTAACGGCGGTACGCTTTTCCTTGATGAGGTCGCCAACCTGCCGTATGATGTTCAGGTAGCTTTGCTTCGTGTAGTGCAGGAAAGAAAACTGCGCCGCATCGGGGGCAATAAAGAAATAGCCGTTGATGTACGTATTCTTGTGGCATCAAACGAGCGCCTGATGGAGTCTTGTCGCAAAGGTAAATTCAGAGAAGATTTATACCACCGTTTCAATGAATTTAGCTTAGATGTGCCGCCATTGCGAGATCGCAAAACCGATATTATGGAGTTTGCCCAGTTCTTCCTCGAAACAACTAATAACGAATTGGGGAAAGATGTAAAAGGCTTTGAAGAAGATGTGAAAGTGGCCTTTCTGAGTTATCCATGGTATGGTAATTTACGCGAAATGCGTAATGTGGTGAAGAGAGCCACACTTCTTTCGGATGGTGATTATATTGAGTCAAAATCCTTGCCATTTGAAATTATTAATTATTCAAGGTTATTGTTCTCAGAACCCACACAGCCAGTTATCAACGAAGATATAGTCCCGAAACAAGAAGAACCTGCCAAGCCTAATCTGAAATCGGCGGCACTTGACGCTGAATATGAAATGATTTTGCAGGTGCTTAAACAAGTGAATTATAATAAGAGTAAAGCCGCGCAGGTATTGAGTATTGATAGAAAAACGCTTTATAATAAAATGAAGAGCTATAATCTTTAGATGATACTTATAACTATCATCCTGTTGAATAAATAATCAATCAATAGTAAGGATTTTTTAAATCCCAAACCTGACTCTCTAAAACCTGGTAATAATGATTCAAATACAAAAAGACAGAAAGAGTATTGTAATAATGATGGCTGATGATGACCCGGATGACAGAAGTATGACGAAAGAAGCCTTAGAAGAAAATTTTTTGTTGAACGAACTGCGCTTCACAGAAGATGGTGCCGAATTGATGGACTATCTGAAACGAAGAGGAAAATATAGCAATCCAGAAAGTTCACCGCGCCCGGGAGTAATATTACTTGATCTTAATATGCCAAAAAAAGATGGACGTGAGTGTTTAAAGGAAATAAAATCAGACGACGAATTGAAAAGTATCCCAGTAATTGTTCTTACTACCTCAAAAGCCGAAGAAGACATTCTGCGTACCTATGATTTAGGGGTAAACAGTTTTGTTACCAAGCCTGTTACGTTTGTTGAACTGGTAGAAGTAATGAAGAACCTTGGCAATTATTGGTTTGATATTGTTCAGTTACCCAAATACAACTCATGAAAGATCTCGACACAATCAGGGTGTTAATCGTGGATGATGATGAAGATGACTTTTTCCTGACAAGCGATTACCTAAATGACATAAGAGGTAAAAAATTTGCTATTGACTGGGCAAAAAACTTTGATGAAGCTGTTGGAAAAGTAACATCCTGCGAATATGACATTTGTTTTTTTGACTTCCTGTTGGGGGCTAAAACGGGACTAGACCTGTTGAAACGAGCCATTCAGGATGGTTGTCAAAGCCCTATTATTCTGCTTACCGGTAAAGGCGACCATAAAATAGATATGGAAGCCATGCGGCTGGGTGCAGTAGATTATCTGATAAAAAGCGAGTTGGACTCCGAAAAGCTCGAACGCTGTATCAGATACTCGCTTGAGCGTGCCGATACACTTAAAACCCTTCGTGAAAGCGAGCAGCAATACCGTACTATCTTTAATCATGTAAGGCAAGGTATTATTGTTACACAACCTAAAGACGGCAGCTTTATTTATTATAATCCTGCTACTTTAGAGATGTTGGGCTATGAGGCCGAAGAACTCAATAATATGAGTACCGCCAAAATCTTCGAGAAACCGGAAATATGGCATTTGTTCAACGAAAAACTAGAAGAAAACGGCAATATAGATAAGTTTGAAGCTATTTTCCTGACCAAAAAAGGAGAAAGAAAGATTTGCCTGATTGATGCACAGAAACAGAAAAACAGTGAGGGAAAAGAATCATTCCTGAGTATTATTCATGATGTAACAGCTCAACGTAAAGCCGAGCGTGAGAACATGATGCTGGAGAAAATGGCTGCTACCGGGCGTTTGGTTCGCACATTGGCACATGAAGTTCGTAATCCGCTTACTAATATTCATCTATCTGTAGAGCAATTAGAAGATGAAATACAAAACGAGGACTCTAAGTTATTCTTAGGCATTATCAAGCGCAATGGGCAACGCATCAGCGATCTGATAACTGAATTGCTCAATAATTCAAAACCATCCGAACTAGCATTTGGTAAAATTTCAGTACATAAGATTTTAGATGAAACACTTGAGCAGGCAATAGACCGCATTAACCTGAAAAGTATCGCTTTAGAAAAACAATATGGTGAAGATGTACTCCTGAATGTTGATAGCAATAAGATAAAAATTGCTTTGCTGAATATCATTATCAATGCTGTAGAAGCAATGGATGAAGGCAAAGGTTTATTGTTAATCAAAAGCTATATTAGCAATAATTATTGCTATATCTCTATCAAAGACAACGGCACTGGTATCAGTCCCGAAAATATGAGCCGTTTGTTTGAGCCTTATTTTACTGCTAAAAATAATGGCATTGGCTTGGGCCTTGCCGCTACATTGAATATCATCCAATCGCACAAAGCTACTGTAGATGTTAACTCAGAAGTAGGCAAAGGCACAGAGTTTATTATTACGTTCTCTTTGAACTAGAAAAAAGGCCATCATGTGTAAGATAGCCTTTTTCTATTTAATCTGCTCTTAAACATGGTCATGCACCAATGGCCGGCGTTTTCTGAAACTTCCTCTGAATAATTCGATAAATACACTTATGGCTACCAGAATAATACCCGCCCAGGCACTCAGAACGATATATTCATAATAAATACTATCGTTTTTACGCTCAATAATAATGCCGCTCAATGCCCAGAGAACAGCCAGACCGATATAGAAATTATTGAATCGTAATATAGCTATAACACCTATCAACGAGCCTATCAATACCATCATTGAGGCCCAGGATTCTTCGCTCATACCAAAGCCTCTCCAGCCATAGTTGACTAATAAGGCCGTTATGTTGGCAATAGTGGCAATACATATCCAACCTAAATATAAACCAAATGGGGCTTTCATTATAAAGCTTTGAGCATTGGTCAGATAAGGTTCTAATAGCCTGATTTGTGTATCGATATAAATCAACCGGTTAAGTAACAAGAGAATTAATATAACACTTACTATGAGTAAGTCGTAATGCCAGGCTACTATCCAGGTCATATTAATAATACAGGTCAGAATAAACGCAATGTTTATTCTTCTGACAATCGCACCTACATAGGGGTCTACCTTTGATTTAAACAAGGAGGTCATCTGATAGATACAAAAGATAAAGAGTAATAAATAGATAACGCTCCAGATAGAGAATGTGAGCCCTGCCGGCACAAATAAGTTGGGATATTGGGCCGATACCTCGCCAGTATTTTTGCCATTAATCGGTAAAAAGTTGGCCAGAAAATTGACAAATACCATTCCCAGAAAAAACAGGAAGTTAAGTATCTGCAACGTTCTGATTTTCGTTGCATTGAATTTAGTTTCCATATGTTTAGTGGATTTTAGTTTCTTTTATTTCTATTTCTTTCTTTTCTAATAAAACAGCGTTCCTATTTGGTCTTATGGGTGTTCCATAGTGGCGGGTATAGACTTTGGTAAATTCTGCCCCTAAGAAGAGGATGGTTGATGAATAATATACCCAAAGCAGAATGATAACTACTGAACCCGCAGCACCAAACGTACTTGTGATGCTCGACTGCCCCAGATAATAACCTATCAGGAATTTACCCACCATAAATAATATAGCTGTAACAGCCGCACCTAAAAAAGCATCTTTCCAGGCTATTCGGCCATCGGGCAATACTTTAAATATGGTGGCAAACAAAAGAGTAATAACAGAGAAAACAATGGCCAGATTAAGGAGCATAAACAGATAGACAGTCATATTCTCAAAAAACAACTGCAAACGCTGGCTGAAAATATCTAAGAAAGTATTTACTAATAGAGATACTATTAGCAGAAAGCCTAAAGAGAGTATTAATGAAAAAGACAGGAGTCTGTTAAAAAGGTATTTAAGTATACCAGACTTCGGCTTGGCCTTTAAAGACCATATAAAATTGATAGAGTCTTGTATCTCGGCAAAAACTCCGGTTGCCCCCAATAAGAGTGTTACAGTGCCTATAATAGCTGCTATGCCTGATTTCTGTGAGAGCCGGGCATTCTTGATAAGTTCTTCTACTTGGGCCGCCGCATCTTTTCCAATCAACCAGTTGATTTGTCCATAGAGTTGGCCTTGTATGGCTTCTCTACCATAAAAGATACCTGCTACCGAAATAATAACCACCAACATGGGCGCGAGCGAGAAAATAGTATAATAAGACAAAGAGGCACTCAACTTGGTAGCATTGTCGGTGCTGAATTCGGAAAACACTTCGTGCGCAAAAGAATAATATTCTTTGAGTCTGGCTTTAAATGATTTCATAAGCAGTTGCGTGTTAATTTAAGCCTGATTTTAATAATACAGCTTCTTTGTTTTATTATATTAAATAATATATACCATTGCCCAATACCATAGTGAGAATCACACTTGGGGCGAAAATTCCACACTTATTTTCCCAAAATGCCACATTTTCCCCAATTTTTTCTGAAAAAACAGCCGTTATACTACCGAAAAATACATGGTACAAAGTTTTTAAGTATATAAGCATAACAGTCGTTTCATCAAATTATTGAAATCAT
Source organism: uncultured Emticicia sp. (assembly GCA_966212365.1). Lineage (GTDB taxonomy): Bacteria > Bacteroidota > Bacteroidia > Cytophagales > Spirosomataceae > Emticicia. The sequence goes on from CBIHRH010000074.1 coordinate 6,628, forward strand.
GACACCCATCATCTTCATAATCGGAATCATAACAATGTTCAGTATGGCGGTGGTTTTATTGAAGATTGTGAATAACAGTCATCAAAGTTGGGATGGCAGAACGAGAGGTTCTCAGAACCATGAATTCAATAATTTCATGAAGCGAGTAAAGCTTACTTCCTCAAAAATGAAGCAGGCTTAACCACACAATCACAACTTTATAGTCATGAAAGCCCATATCGGTTTACCTGAAAAGGATATCGTTAAAATTGCTGAATTGTTACAGGTTATATTAGCGGACGAGCATGTGATAATAACAAAAACCCGTAACTATCATTGGAATATAAAAGGCCCTCGTTTTATTGAATTACACAAATTTTACGAAGACCAGTACAACTCATTAAAAGATATAATAGACCAGGTTGCAGAGAGAATCACCCAATTGGGTCATCAGGCCAATGGTACGATGAAAGATTTCCTGGCAACCACTCGATTAAAAGAGGGTCCTTACGAAGACAAACAAGATGCTCAGATAAGCCATTTGTTAGCAGACCACGAAGCGTTTATAACAAATTTGCGTAAAGACATTGAAGATATAGATGAAACTCTGGGAGACGCAGTTACAACTGACTTACTCACAGGTTTCATGGGGCAGCATGAAAAAATGGCATGGATGCTCCGCGCGTTTTTAGGGTAGTGTTTAGGTTAAAAAAGGTGGTACAAAAGGGGCAATTTTTGCCCCTTTTGTATTTGTAGACAGTGTATTCTGAAAATTCCTGACTAATTCCACATAAAAAATGGGTGTTTACCTACTGGTAAGCACCCATTTCTATTGATATTTCTATGAATGATTATAGATGTATTACTTCACCATAAGCTGCTGCGGCTGCTTCCATGATAGCCTCTGACATAGTTGGGTGTGGGTGAACCGATTTGATGATTTCCATACCAGTTGTTTCCAGTTTACGGGCAACCACAGCCTCACCAATCATTTCAGTTACGTTAGCACCAATCATATGGCAACCTAACCATTCACCGTATTTAGCATCAAAAATCACTTTCACAAAACCTTCCGGGCTACCGGCTGCTTTTGCCTTACCTGATGCTGAGAATGGGAATTTACCCACTTTGATTTCGTATCCGGCTTCTTTTGCTGCTTTCTCCGTATAACCTACTGAAGCAATTTCCGGAGTACAATACGTACAACCAGGGATATTTTTATAATCCATCGGTTGCGGGTGATGTCCTGCTATTTTCTCTACACAGATAATACCTTCAGCTGACGCTTTGTGTGCCAAAGCAGGGCCAGGTGTTACGTCACCAATGGCATAATAGCCCGGTACGTTGGTTTCTGACCATTGATTAACCGAGATTTTACCTTTGTCAGTAGCAATTCCTACTTCTTCCAAACCGATATTTTCAATATTAGCTACAATTCCGGCTGCTGAAAGAACCATATCCGTTTCGATTTTGATTTCTCCATTTGGAGTTTTTACTGTCGAAATACAACCATTACCGCTTGTATCTACTTTCTCAACACTTGAATTGGTATAGATTTCAATACCTGCTTTTTTGTAGGCTTTAGCCAGTTCTTTAGAAATATCTTCATCCTCTACCGGAACAATGTTTGGCATAAATTCTACGATGGTTACTTTAGTACCCATGCTTGCATATACATAAGCAAATTCAACACCGATAGCACCCGAACCGACTACTAACAATGAATCCGGTTTTTTCTCCAAGCTCATCGCCTTGCGGTATTCGATGATTTTCTTGCCATCAATCGGAATATTAGGCAATTGACGCGCTCTTGCACCAGTAGCAATGATGATATACTTACCCTCTACATCAGATTTTTTGCCTTCCGCATCAGTCACCTCTACTTTCTTACCTGCTTTTACTTTGCCAGTTCCGTAGATAACATCAATTTTATTTTTCTTCATCAGAAACTGAACTCCTTTGCTCATGCCATCGGCTACACCACGAGAACGCTTAATAACCGCCTCAAAATTGGCACTAGACTCACCTACTTCAATTCCGTAATCTTTTGCGTGCTTAATATATTCAAACACCTGGGCAGACTTCAACAAGGCCTTTGTTGGAATACAACCCCAGTTAAGGCAGATGCCCCCAAGGTTTTCTTTCTCAACAATGGCGGTTTTCAGGCCTAATTGTGAAGCACGGATAGCGGTAACATATCCGCCCGGCCCACTCCCAAGTACTACAACATCATACTGTGCCATAATATATAAATTTCTGGTTATTATAAATTTTGATGCAAAATTAGACAAAATAGCTTATCCACAAAACCCTTTTTGATTATCTTCAAAAAGCTAAAAGCCTGATAGAAAGTAAGGTCTTTTGTGCTTGAAATTCTGTTTTGTTTCTATTGAAACAAAGAGAAATGCGTATTAAATCCCGTTTATCTATAATTAAATTTGAGTATATAGCCTTTCTTGTCACCCCCCTCTGAAGAGATATATAAGTCACCTGATGGAGTAAAACAAATCCCCTCCGGCTGGAGGAATAATTTATCATCTAACTCTATCAGATCTTTCTTTGCCCCCTCCTTTGTCAGAATCAATAACTTTTTCCCTTGAGAGGCAACGATATAAACATCACCACTTAGGGGATGCACAGCAATACCAGAAGGACGAAAATCTGCTTTGCCGTTTTTACTTCTTGCCATATCTTTTGTAATAATAAATCTGATAGCCAGTTGATTTTTTGTTAAATCATAACTGTAAATCAGTTTTTCGTCATCTTTGGCCTTTAGGTGTTCTTTGGTAGCTAAGAGCAAGCTTTTTGTTTGGGCATCATAGCCTAAGCCCTCATATTCTACTACTTCAGGGTTTCTACAATCTATTTCATTTTCTGACTCACCGTCAATAGCAAAGGTTTTAATTTCACCATTACTTTTCATCACAAATACCTTTTCTCCTACAAACTCTACCCCTTCGTAATCGCCTGATGTACCAAAATCCATTTTTTCGGTAATCTCCTCTTTAGCCAGGTCATAAATAAATATTTTACCCTCTTCATCATTCACGCATATCAGCTGATTGTCTTTGTAGTAGGATAAACCAGATATTTCTTTCAGGCTTTTGGATAGTTTCATCTTTTGTACAGGATTCGTAAAATCATAGCTTCGGGCACCCTCTTCAACTGGGGCTTTTTCTTCATTGCTTTTTTTCTTTGATGGGCCACAGGCGTTTAATAGGAGTAGTGCAATAGCAATTATACTCAGGGCAATGAAGAATAATTTCATCGTATACGTAATTTTAATTGGTGATATTGAGTTATGAAAAAATCTTCTCAAATTTAACTCAAATAATTCCTAACATTTTTATTCAATATTAATCTAATCTATGCAAGCTATTACTACGCCTAAAGTTTTACTATCAGGCATTTTATTGGTTTCGGGAATTTATCTGACTTCCTGCCAGTCAAGAACTTCTGAATCTGCTCAAAGAGATATTCTCAAAGAAATTGTAGACACTACTGTGTCGCCCAAGGATGATTTTTTCAAATATGCCGTCGGTGGCTGGGTTAAAAAGAACCCAATTCCAGCCTCTGAAAGTGGTTGGGGTATCTATAATATTGTACAGGAAGAAACATATGCACGTTTAAGAACCATCAGCGAAGAATCAGGTAAGAAAGGAGGTAGTACAGGCTCAAACGAGCAAAAAATCGGTAATTTCTGGTATATGGGCATGGATAGCGCAGGTATTGAAAAACAAGGTCTTAGCCCCGTGAAAGCCGATTTAGACCGTATTGCAGCCATTAAAGATTTACAGGGAGTGTTGAATGAAGTAGCACTTCAACAAACCTATGGTATGAGTACACTCTATGGCAATTATGTATTTCAGGATGAGAAGAACAGCGAAGAACAGGCTTTACATCTATATCAGGGAGGTTTAGGCTTGCCAGATAGAGATTACTATTTCAATACAGATAGTCGTAATACCAATATCCGCAAAGAATACAAGGCACATATACAACGTATGTTTAAACTCTTGGGAAACGATGATGCCACAGCTACCAAAAACATGGAAAGTGTATATGCTTTGGAAGAAACCCTGGCTAAAAACTCCCGCAAAATAGAAGCATTGAGAGACCCTTATAAAAACTATAATAAAATGGATCTGGCAGCACTGGATAAGCTGGCTCCATCTATGAAGTTTAAGGATTTATTTGTGCAGATGAAAATGCCACAGGTGAAAAGTGTCATTGTAGGGCAACCGGAGTTTTATACTGCTTTAGAAAAATTACTGAAAACTACGCCAATAGATACCTGGAAAGCTTACCTGAGCTGGAATTTCATTACCAACTTTGCTAGTGAGTTAAGTAGTCCGTTTGCCAAAGAAAATTTTCGTTTTTATGGGACGGTGTTGCGTGGGACAAAAGAAATGAGACCTCGCTGGAAACGTGTATTAGATGCAGAAGAAAATCTTCTGGGCGATGCTTTGGGGCAGCTTTTCATTAAGAACTATTATTCTGAAAAAACCAAAAAGCGCTATGAAGAACTGGTGAAGAATATTTTCAGCACTTATAAAGAGCGCATTGAAAAACTAGGCTGGATGTCGGATAGCACCAAGAAAAAAGCTTTATTAAAACTCTCGACTGTGATGCCTAAAGTAAGTTATCCGGATAAATGGAAGGACTTTTCGAATCTTGATATTAAAAGAGACTCATATGTGCAAAACATCATCAGAGCCAATCAATGGTGGTATTTATACAACGTGAATAAAATTGGCAAACCTGTTGACAAAACAGAGTGGGGGATGACACCACAAACTTACAATGCCTATTATAACCCATCAAATAACGAAATTGTATTACCGGCGGCTGTTTTCTTTGTAGCAGGTTTTAGCGATGAGCAATTAGATGATGCCATTATTTATGCCTATGCAGGTGGCTCAACCATTGGTCATGAAATTACACATGGTTTTGATGATCAGGGCCGACAGTTTGATGAGAAAGGGAACCTGAAAGACTGGTGGACCAAGAAAGATGGAGAGGAGTATAATAAACGCGCAAAAGGTATTATAGAACAATATAATAATTATGTAGTGCTAGACTCAATGCATGTAAGAGGAGAAGCTACCCAAGGCGAAAATATTGCCGATTTGGGTGGCGCTATTTTAGCACTGGAGGCATTCAAGAAAACAGAACAATATAAATCGGGCAAGAAAATCAATGGTTATACGCCATTGCAACGCTATTTCTTAGGTTGGGCTCTGGCCTGGATGGGACATACCCGTGACGAAGCAATAGCTAATAGGATTATGACAGATGTACACGCACCAAACTTCCTGCGTGTAAACGGGCCCTTAGTAAATATTGATGAATTTTATCAGGCTTTTGATATAAAACCTGGCGATAGGATGTATATCGCGCCTGAGAAGAGGGTGAGGATTTGGTAAATGGAACTCACCTCACCCCAACCCCTCTCCTGCAGAGAGGGGCTAAAAAGGTCTCATTTTCCTAAAAAAGTTGACGTTGTCGAGCGAAAAAGCCCCTCTCCCTCGGGAGAGGGGTTGGGGTGAGGTGAATTTTAGCAATTTTCTCCACCAATTTCACAGGCATCACCTGTTACCTCAACTGGCTCCATCTCTTCCACTACTTTTGCCAGGGCATCCAAAAAAACTTCAGTCGGCTGAGCCCCGCTTAGACCATATTTATTATTCAGAATAAAGAA
>CBIHRH010000075.1:0-12291 GCA_966212365.1 uncultured Emticicia sp.
ATATTATGTTGAAGATTATTCCTCTCTACGAGGATTTTTTGACAAGATTGTAGCAAAACATGGTGAACAAATTGTATTAAAGAAAAACTAATTAAAGATGCGATACTTAATTTTAATGCTGATAAGTTTTCAGACCATAGCACAGGATTTTTCGGCTGCAAATATTCCTGCAGAACTGAAAGAAAAAGCGCACGCAGTAGTTCGAAATCACGAAACAGAGTTTTACATCAAAGACATAGGTGAAGCCGTGATGAAAATTAAAGGGACAATTACCATTTTAGACGAAAAAGGAAATGGTCATGCCAGTCTTATTATAGGATACGATAAGTTTACCAAGGTAAGCAATATCGAGGCGCGTATCTACGATGCAAATGGTAAACAGGTAAAGAAACTTAAAAAAAGCGATATCGAGAGTTTCAGTACATCGTCGGGACAAAATTCCATTGAAGACAATTATGTAAAAGTAGCTTCATTGACACAGACTAACTATCCGTATACGATTGATTATTCGTATGAATATTCCTATAAAAATATGATGTTTTATCCGGTATGGGAGGCTGTGCCGGATAACGCCGAATTTACCGCCGTTGAAAAGGCTTCACTCAAGGTTTCCGTACCCAATGGTCTGCAATTCAGATATAAAGAGCAGAATATGCCAACAAAAGTATCAATGACGAAGGAAGACGACAGGTTAAATTATAGTTGGATTGTAACCCACATAAAGGCTATAGAAAAAGAACCTAATAGCCCTCACTATTCTTTAATTATGCCGACAGTTTATACGGCTCCAACTGATTTTAAAATAGATGATTATACCGGCAATATTAACTCATGGAATGACATAGGTAAGTTTTATGGAGCTTTGAATGCCGATAGAGACAAATTACCCGCTGAACTGACTGCAAAGTTAAAAGACTTGGTAAAAAATGAAACTGATGCAGCTAAGAAAATACAAAAAATATATGAATACCTGCAAGCCAACACCCGCTATGTAAGCATACAGTTGGGAATAGGAGGGTGGCAGTCAATGAAAGCGACTGAGGTGGCTACTAAAGGTTATGGTGATTGTAAAGCCCTTACCAATTTTACAAAGGCTATGTTAAAAGAGTTGGGTATTCCATCTTATCTGGCATTGGTACGAGCAGGAGAAGATAAAGCCGAAATACAGGCAGATTTTCCATCCTTTCAATTCAATCATGTTATCTTATGTGTGCCTATGCCCAAAGATACACTCTGGTTGGAATGTACAAGCCAAAGTAATCCATTCGGCTATTTAGGAAGTTTTACGGGTGACAGAAACGTAGTTTTAGTAACTGAAAGTGGAGGCAAATTAATAAAAACGCCTACCTACAAGCATACAGACAATCAACTATTAAGAAATGCCACTATCGAAATCAAGGATAATGGAGAAGCCATAGCAGATATTAAAACTGAATATACAGGCTTACAACAGGAGATTTATGCAGAAGTAGCTCATTCGTTAAGCAACGATGACCAGAAAAAATGGTTGTATAAAAACCTGAGCCTGCCAAGTGTTGAAATTGTCAGTTTTTCTTTAAATGAGAAAAAAGAGAGACTACCAGTTGTAGAAGAGAAGCTTAATCTGCATTTGAGAAATATAGCCAATAAAAGTGGAACACGTATGTTTATAACACCAAATATACTCAACCAATATCGTAGTATACCTATAGCAAATGCCAACAGAAAAACTGAATTAGATTTAGATGGTAACTATCTGGATATTGATAATATTTCATTTAAAATACCAAAAGGGTATGCAGCAGAATATCTTCCAGAGCCAATAAAAATTGAAACTAAATTCGGCAAATATGTTTCAAAGGTTGAAATGAAAGAGGGTATAATCATCTATAACCGGGAAGTGAGTATGTTTAAGGGACGCCATGCCGCAGTCACGTATAATGAATGGGTAGACTTTAAAAAGAAAATGGTAAAGGCTGATAAAAATCAGGTTGTTTTGGTAGCTAAGCCGTAATTTTTATCAACCAGTTATTTCATGTTCAATGAAAAATTGATTTTTGAATTTATCATTAACACTTTTCAGTATAGTCTCATTATTTTGACTGATACTAACCCGGTTGGTTTTAATGTTTTTTAGAATCTTATCGCAATCCCCAACGAAAAGCACTTTACCTTTTGTTTTTCTGATAAGTTCAGCACCAATTAGGTCGTTAGGCATGGTATTAAGCCAGACTTTATTAATTTTTTTAAAGTCAAGGGTCACCATTGCGCTTAAATCATCATGCTTCATCATGTCAATGCCTTTTAGTTTAACAGTTCCGTTTTGAGACATATGATGCCCGACTTTATAAAATACGGTATTGTTTAAAATGTATTCAGCATTTACTTCTTTATCTATACCTTTATGAGTAAAAGTCCATTTTAGGTTTTCATGCCAGCTAAGCCAGTTACCATGTTCAGCATCTCCCGGGAAAAGGAGTATTCTTTCTGAATCAATAAACTGTATTGCTATAGCTAAACTTGTATTATTGATACTGGTTTCGTGTCGTAAGGCTAAAATACCTGCACTAAAAAGCCAGTCCTTTTCAATATTTCTCCATAGGTTTCCCTCGCTTTTATAACTTGCTTTTGGAGCTTTTTGGTGGGCATTATGTGTATCTTTTAAAATATAGTTTTTATCAAATGGAAGATTATTATTGAAAGAAAAATCATCATCAGCAGCAAGGACATTCAAAAAAGCCAGGTTTGGTGTGCTTGGATTTTCTCTCTTTTCGACACCCTCTCCTTTTTTCTCTTTCAATTTTAGAGAATTATTATTTTTTGGAGGACCTAATACAAAGAAACGAATACCTAATGCGCCTTCAACATTCTCAATAAGCTTCCCCGGTTCCAGAAACTCTACTTTTGTACCTTCTTTTATGACATTATTAGTGCGCATTAGGTCTTCCATTGTCGGTTTAGGTTTACCAAATGACAATTTGCTTGGGGGACTTAAATTATTTATTTCGTTTAATACTTCAATAAAATGATGCTTAGTCTCTATCATTAATGCTGCGTCGAATTCATCTGCAAAAGTTGTTTCATAAAATTTACTTTTTACAGTATTATTCAACTGTAAGGTAGCTAAAGCAATAGACTGCTCCAATTCTGCATGATGTTGCCTTAAATCATTCGCAAAGAGGTCTTCTTTGCTCTCGGTCCAGGCAAACCATACTTTTTTAAAATTTATTTTTTCAAATTCATCTTTAGCTAGTTCAAAGCCATTTATATGGTCGGCATGTTCATGTGTTATAATCAATAAATCTATTTCTCCCTTTACGTGCTGGTTTAAATCCTGAACTTTCTCGATAAATTCTTGTTTTGAGCCATTAATACAACCGCAATCAATCATTAGCTTGAATGCAACTTCTTCATCGCTCTTAAGTTGAAGAATAAAAAAATCTCCGGTACCTAAGCGATACATGCGAACAAGAATGCTATTTATTTTTTTATCTGCCATGATAGTAGCGATTTTTGAATTAATGAGTGTGCAAAAAAGAAAAGGTTTCTATAAAAGAATTTTGTTTGCCTAAACTAAAATAGGAATTAAAATTATCAGAATTATGTGCATCTCCCTTATAATAATGATGAAGAGCCAAAGCACGTTTTTTATTTATTACAGTTCTGTTTTCGATGGTCAAATCAATTAATGGCTTGCCTATGGTATATTTTAATTCTAAGGTATCTAGATCGAAAATTAAGGTAACTGCTCCTGTCATAATAAATTCCTCAGCAGTTTGTTTAAGATTTTTTGGCGGAACAAATGTCTCTACACTTTTTTCGCCATTTTCATCAGTTTTAATTCTTATGCCTGTTTCTTGCATGAGCGATAATATTATCTGATTACTTTTATTTCCTCTAGGCCCAACACGAGAGGCTAATTTTAATGAATGAACACTGACCGAAGGCCCTGGATATCCATATGCTGTAGATGTAGGTACGCCGAATAAATTCCAATGTTTATTAAATATTAAACCTGTAATTCTTTCAAAGTTTTCTGAACCGCTAAATTTCTCATTAATTCGCTTGTGTAATCCTTTAATTAGCATTTTGGTACCTTCATATTTTCCTGCGATATAATCACGGGTTAAATTGAAAATTTTCTCTCTTGCATCGGTTTTTTTCTCTTCAGTATTATCGATGATTGGTAAATTGTCATTATTGTAAATTTTCTTGGAGTCAGTGTATATATCTTTTGCTTCCGCATACATTACCTCACCACTAAATTCGCGAAGAAACTTAGTGATAACTGAAAATAAAGGGCCGAGATTTTTACTATCGCATAAAGGATAGCAAAGACTTTCGATAGATAAATTTTTTATATTATTTGGGTAAACCCCTCTTTTTCTAAAAGCGTCGATGAAAACCAATCTGTAATCTCTATCATCATCACTCACTAAATCGGCATCTGCAGTAATAATGGCTCGTAAATAATCGCCAAAAGTTATATCAATAGGTGGGCAGTAATCTAATGCCCGTATACACATAGTAAGAATATGCCCTGCTGATTTAGCAGCTTCGGTAGCAAGACGATTCACCAGATCCGGATGTAATTCTCCTTGTGGAAGAATCCCCGTACCTCCGCTAGCTATACGCAAGAGGTCTGCAACACGGTTTTTATAAATTGTAATGAAAGCCTCAAAAACGGCAGAAACAAGAATTGAGCCTCTTTCATGAGGTTCAATAATAGTCTGATATTCGTCTCCATTAGGTTCTTTTGGCTTCCATTCTTTAGTCTTTGGGTCAATAGAACCTAAGGCATCTCTCCACGCACCATAACTACCAATAGCTGAACCAAACTCCTGCGCAAGCTGGCCTAACAAATTTTGCGACGAAAGGTCACCCCGCGTTCGGGCTATCTGATGCTTCAGCACATCTGGAAAGGTAAAATGCTGAAATAAAGCCACTATGTCAGCAAATGCCTCATGAAATGCCAAGGCATCAATATTCGTATCGTCAGTATATTTTCTATAAATGCCATCAAGTATGGCATGCGTGGTTTCATGAGCAATAATATCATGGCTAAGACAGGTAAATACTAAAGCATTGGGCATTTGAATAGTACTTTCAGCGGGTTGGGCCAAAAAGTAGCCAAATAATAAAGCCTTTTTTTGAGGACTATAATAAGCATTAGCGTCTCTGAAGGCATGTGGGTAAATTCTGAGTTTAGGAACATACTCTAAATCCCATTCTTGTTTTGACTCGTCAACTGCTTCTGAACTATTTTCAGTTCTTATTTTTTTCTTGACTCTTCGGGCACTCCATAGTATTGGCCTGCCTAAAGCTCTTTCAAAATTTTTGATAGTAGTCATAGCCACTGCATAAACCATTTGCTGATGAAACTGCGGATTACTTTCACTAGGTTCAAGGCCGTCCTGGGCAAGAATGTAAGAATCGTTTAAATCAACTGGAATATAAAATTTTTTTACAGTAGGGTCATAGTCTATCACCTCCAGATATTCGCCAACAGGGCCTGCTTTCAGATTATTTTCCCAAACTATCTTATAGGTAATATTATTGATAAACGCAGTATCAATTTTCAATGATAATGAAGGGTCAAAAGCATATCCTTTTAACTTTCTAAAAGGAGGAACTGAAAATCGAATATTATCTGACATGATTGTATAATTTATTTATAGACTGGTAATTCTTCTATAAGATTAGAAAAATCATTTGATTTTCAAAGATATTCAGGCTGAATTGTTGTTTTCTTAACATTCGCCCAATCCTTTCATAAATGCCTTTTAATTTTATGATTGCGAACCAATATTTTATTTACAAATAATGATTAAAGAATGAAGTAATGCAAGATATTCTTATTTTAAGGTACTCTTTTTGTCTGATTTTAGAAGAAGACTTCTGGGCAAATAAACTTTAGAAAGAAAATTGATTGATCAGATAAAAATCGGGTTGTTTTGGTAGCTAAACCGTAACAAATTTCTACTTTTACGTGTTATTACTTAGCCATTCAATTATTCAACTCATGAAAAGAACAATCTATTCCCTAAGCGTGGCATTCGGAGTATTTCTGCTTACGAGTGCCTTTTTAGAAAAACCTCTCAAAGACGACTCAAAGGCTTCTAAGATTAAACCTGACGATGATAACGGAGGAATAAAATTAGCTTCCGGATTTGGGGCTACTGTAGTTTCAGAAGCTACCGGAAAGGCTCGCCATATCAAAGTATTACCAAATGGCACTATTTATATCAAAAACAGTAATGCCAAAGATGAGAAAGGAATTACTGTTTTGAAGGATACTAATGGAGATGGTAAAGCTGATGAAACTGAATATTTTGGTAATTATGGTGGCACTGGTATTGATGTTCACAATGGTTATTTATATGCTTCTTCCAATTCAGAGGTATTCAGATATAAACTGGATGTTAATGGAAACGTAATTGACAAGAAAAATCCGGAAACAGTTATTGCTGGTTTGCCAGACTTAAAGCAACATGAATCTAAACCGTTCACCTTTGATGAAAGCGGGAACATTTATGTAACAATTGGCGCTCCCTCAAACGTTTGTCAGGAAAAAGATCGTCAGAAAGGATCACCAGGTATGAATCCTTGTCCGTTATTAGAGAAAAACGGAGGTATATGGCAGTTTAAAGCTGATAAATTGAATCAAAGACAGGAAAATGGAGTGCGTTTTGCCACAGGTATCCGCAATGCAGTTGCTCTGGATTGGGATTCAAATACTAAAACATTATATGCCTTGCAGCATGGCAGAGATATGCTGTTTCAACATTATCCTGAAATGTTTTCAGCAGAGAAAGGCGCAGAACTTCCATCTGAAGAGTTTTTACTAGTAAAAAAGGGAGATGATTTTGGTTGGCCTTATAGCTATTATGACTTAGATAAAAAACAAATGATGTTAGGACCTGAATATGGTGGCGATGGTAAGAAAACTTATGCTAAAGCCAAAAAACCTATCATGGGTTTCCCTGGTCATTGGGCGCCTAATGATGTTTTATTCTATCACGGTAACCAGTTTCCGGCTAAATATAAAAATGGTGCGTTTATCTGTTTTCATGGTTCATGGAATCGCGCGCCATTGAATCAGGCGGGTTATTTTGTAGCATTTGTGCCTTTTAAAAATGGGTTGCCATCCGGCCCTTATGAAGTATTTGCAGAAGACTTTGCAGGTGGGCCAGAAATCAAAAGTCCGGGTGATGCCAAATCTCGTCCAATGGGATTAGCAGAAGGCCCAGATGGTTCATTATATATCACCGATTCTGTAAAAGGAAAGGTTTGGAGAGTAATGTATAACAAATAATAGTATTAACACCGGCAAAACCTTACAGGTCTTGAGCTTGTAAGGTTTTGTTTTTTATCAATTCATGAAAAAAATAGTAGTAATTTTTCTGGGTTTAAGTACTTATTGTGCAGTTGCTCAAATGCCAAAAGTGTTAGACGGCAAAGGAGTATATACCCAGTATTGTTTACCTTGCCATCAGGAAGATGGAACGGGGGTGCCTAATCTGAATCCACCTCTAAGAAAATCAGATTGGGTAAATGGCGATAGAAATCGTTTGATAAAAGTAATCTTAGAAGGAATTGAGGAAGAAATTGAAGTAAACGGAGAAAGCTATAATCGAGTCATGGCAGCACATAATTTTCTGACAGATAGACAAGTAGCCGACGTTCTTACTTATATAAGGTCTAATTTCGGTAATACATCCGATGCTATTAAGGAAGAGGAAGTCAAAGCATTAAGAAAGAAAAAGCCTTAGTTTGGTCAATTAAGGCTTTTTCTTTACATAAAACTTATTTGTTTACTTTTCTTCTTCTACCACATAGATTGCGTCTAAATTCCTACCCATGCCATCGTAATCGAGGCCGTAACCTATCACAAATTTGTTTTCAATTTCAAAACCTGTATAATCTACTTTTAAAGGCACTTTTAGGGCTTCTGGTTTATAAAGCAAGGTCATAATCTTAATCGAGGCGGGCTTTTGAGAAGCTAATTGTCCAAGTACTTCCTGCATGGTCATTCCTGTATCAACTATATCTTCAACAATGATTACATGTCTGTTTTTAATATCCTCTTTTAACCCTAAAATCTGTTTTATCTGTCCTGTTGATTCCGTGCTTTGGTAAGAAGATACTCTGATGAATGTTATCTCACACGCAATTTCTATCGATTTAAACAGGTCTCCAATAAACATGAAAGAGCCATTTAAAACACCAATCAACAAGGGATTTTTTCCGTTATAATCTTTGTTTAGTTGTTGACCAAGTTCTTTGATACGAGCTTGCAATGCTTGTGGTTCAATAAAAGGAACAAAGTTTTTGTCTTTGATTTGTTTCATATTTAATTGTTTGGCATACAAAAGATTGCCTGTATATCGCTCGCAATTTAGTAATTTTGCAGAATAAAAATAATTTTAAGAAAATTTTAAGTTTTGCAATTTTATTTTTGTTCTCTACGTTAATCAGAAAAATTGATAGAAATGAAATTAAAATATAGCTGGTTGATTTTGGTGACGGTGTCGCAGGTGGCACAAGCGCAGTTTTCGTGGTTTGGGGGGAGTACTAAGAAAAAACACCACGAAGTTTTATTGGCCAATCGTGCCATTCAGATTGAGACTACTCAGGCCATCAATAATATGTATAATTCTAATTTTGATGCCGCCGAGCGTGATTTTAAGTGGTTAACTGTAAAATATCCTGAACATCCAATCGGATATTTCTTAATCGGGCTTAACGAATGGTGGAAAATACTGCCTGATAGTAAAGTTGAGAAATATGATGATGCTTGTTTCTATAATATGGATAAAGCCATTGATCTGGCTGATGATATGCTGGACGATGATAGTGAAGATAAAGAGGCTGCCTTTTTGATGGCGGCAGCTTATGCTGTAAAAGGTCGTTTGCACTCTGAAAGAGAAAACTGGATTAAAGCAGCCTGGGCAAGTAAACAAGCCATGAAATATCTTGAAAAATGTAGAGGTTTTGGCGATTTCAACCCTGAATTAGCGATAGGAGACGGCTTGTATAATTATTACTCTAAATGGATTCCTGAAAATTACCCCTCTTTAAAGCCAATGCTGGTGTTTTTTAGAAAAGGAGTGAAAAATGAGGGTATCAAGCAATTGGAGTATGTGGCGCAAAATGCTTTTTATACACGCATGGAAGCTAAATACTTTCTGATGCAGATTTACTCAATGGAAAATCAGCATCAGAAAGCGTATTATACCGCGACACAAATGCATAGCATGTATCCGAATAATTCTTTCTTTCATCGTTATGCCGCTCGTACTGCTTTTGTCTTAGGCAAGACAGATGAAGCTGAAGCTTTAGCACTGGAATTACTCAATAATGTAAATTCAGGTAAACCTGGTTATGAATCCACAGCGGGCCGATACGCTGCTTATATTTTAGGGTATCTCAATATGAATTATAGAAACGATATAATTAAAGCTAAGGATTATTATCAGCAGACCATCGATTTTGCTTTGCAAAGTAAGGCTAAAGATTCTGGTTATTTTTTGGGAGCAAATCTGGCATTAGGCAAAATGGCAGTTACAGAAAAAGACTATCCGAAGGCTATTCAATACTTTAATATCGTAGCAGATAATGCTGAGAAAAAATCTGAGACCTACAAAGAGGCCAAAAAGCAGATAGATGCGACGAAGAAATTGATGAAGCCTGTCAGGAAGAAATAAATTATAAAAAAGGGGGATGTTTAAAACGTTGGGTGTATTTTTGAAAAAAAATAGATTGTTTTGAAAAGAACCCAAAAGTATTTAGTAACGACTCTCCTTTTTTTATTAATCCTCCCGACGCTTCACGCGCAAACTATTACCAGAGGACCTTATCTTCAACAACTGAGCAATAGTGGTGTTATTATCCGATGGCGGACAAATATCCCAACCGAAAGTGTTGTTAAATTCTATGAAGATAGCCCCACTCAGTCTACGAGTATTTCTGATTCTTCCTCCACTACAGAACATATTATCCAGTTAAGTAACCTAAAAGCAGATACTCGTTACAATTATGCGGTAGGTACATCGATAACCACATTAGCATCAGGCAAAGATTTTTATTTTGTTACTGCCCCGCCTAAAGGCAGTAATCGCCCTATTCATATATGGGCTATGGGAGATTTCGGTGATGAATCGACCAAAATTTATATGGAGACCCAAAAGGGAATCAAAAGTAGTTATTTAAAGAAGCGTCCAGCCTTTAATGACTTATGGTTATGGCTGGGTGACAATGCCTATTGCTGCGGCACAGATGCCGAATACCAGAAACAGGTATTTGATTTTTATGGGTCTGGTATCTTTGGCAATACTCCTTTCTTTCCATCTCCGGGCAATCATGAATACTTTGCTAGCCCTACTGGTAGAGAGGATAGAAAAATCCCTTATTACGATATTATTAGTGTACCAAGTAAGGGCGAAATGGGTGGAGTACCTTCTAATCAGAAAGCCTATTATTCTTATGATTACGGGAATATTCATGTTATTTCTTTAGATTCAGACGGATTTGATAATAATAAGAGAGTCTATGAGCCACAAAGTCCACAATACCAATGGCTGAAACAGGATCTGGCAGCCAATAAAGCCATGTGGACGATCGTCATGTTTCATCACCCACCTTATACCAAACGTTCGCACGATTCAGACGCTGAGCCTGAATTACAATTTATGAGAGAAAACCTTGTCCCATTATTTGACCAATATAAGGTTGATTTGGTGCTGGCAGGGCACAGCCACATTTATGAGCGTTCATATCTGATGAAAAATCACACAGGACATTCCTTGTCATTTAATTATAATGAACACGTAGTTCAAAAAGTAAATGGACGATATGATGCAAACCCTGACTCAAAACCATTTATCAATAAAGACGAAGGCACTATCTACTGCACAGTTGGTTCGGCAGGACGATTGGATTGGAATGGCTCTCACGATGTTCATCCCTCATCCATCTATTCCAATATATCAATTGGTGGTTCTTTATTATTAACTATTAATGGTAACCGATTAGATGGCAGATGGTTATGTGCTGATAATGTGGAGCGAGACCATTTTACTGTTTTCAAGAATGTAAATAAAAGAGAGGATTTGCATGTAGAATATGGCTCAAAAATACATTTGAGCTCGTCATGGAGAGGTAACCACGTTTGGTCGAACGGTAATAAAAAAGATGAAGAAATAGATTATCAGGTATTAAAATCTGAAACAATAGTAGTAAAAGATTCATTAGGTTTTTTAGAAGATGATTTTGTAATTACCGTTAGTCCACAGCCAATTATCAATACTAATCTTACTACAACGTCAGTTTGTCCTGGCCAGGCTTTAAGCGTAGCATTTGATGTTCAGAACACTGATAGTAAAAAGTGGAATTATTCTTTAGAGTTATCTGATGCCTATGGATTATTTGATAAGCCTTTGATATTAGCCCAATCTGCAGCAAGCCCGATTCAAATTATCTTGCCTGATAGTTTAAAAGAGGGAAATAACTATAAATTCAGAGTTCGGCCAAACGTTGATTATTTTGATGAACGTACTAGTCAGAGCTTTACAATAAGTAAGCCAGTATCAGGAGGATTCATTGGAGAAAAGACTATTCCGTTTGACACCCTCGTTAACTTGACGCTTCGCTTTTCAGGCACACCTCCCTATTCTTATAAAGTGAGTCAATTGCCGGAAGCGATCACCCAAAATAGTGAGGTAACTATAAAAGTTAAACCTATTGAGGCTACCTCTTATACGCTGGAAAGTGTAAAAAATGCTTGCGGTAATGGACAAATTATTACCAATGATGCCAAAGTTTCTATACTTGCTCCACTTTCAATTGAAGATGAAAATACCAGAGTATTCTCAATTTTCCCGAATCCGGCGTATGGTGATTTAATTATTGAGAATCAAACCGATAAACCAATAAAGACACAGATTCACTTGGTTGATTTGAATGGTAAAAAGGTATTGAATAAAACTCTGGTGATTGATAAAAGAGAAATTATTTCACTGCAAGATATTCCAACGGGTAATTATGTGCTCAATCTTAAAACTTCTTCGTTAAAAGTAAGCAGAAAAATTACTAAACTATAATAGGGTTGTATTAATTAAAAAAGCCTATTTCCATTGAGGAAACAGGCTTTTTTGTTGTGCTTCTGATTATTTTCAAGGTACTGGTAACACCTGACTATCTTTGAAACTGGAAAGAATCACCATCGTTTGGGTATTGGCAACTTCTTCAATTTCATTAATGGTTTCCATAATCAATTTCTGATATGAATTTATATCTTTAGCAATTACTTTC
>CBIHRH010000076.1:0-12267 GCA_966212365.1 uncultured Emticicia sp.
GGACTATGAACTCTACGCTAGCCAACATCGGCATTTATCATCCTGAATACCGTGAAAGAGCTTTAGCCATCGGAGAGAAACTGGGCATCTATAGAGATTACCCTGTTTCAAAAGGTTGCACTTCCCCTTTTGCTCCTATCTGGATTAATGAGATGGTGAAAAGGCAGGGGTGATTGAAGAAGTATTGATTTATTTTTATATGAAATATCTCACTCTCAACCTAAGGCGAACTGGAAGCGACCGTCGCTAGGTTCGCTCCACAAAGTATATTCGACAATCTGCAATCGAAATTTGACAATCCTCATATTTCCTCCTACCTTTGCCTCGGCTTTAGGGGTATTCTGAAAAGAATTGAGAGAGTCCCTTTGAACCTGATACGGTTGATACCGACGTAGGGAAAAGCGAATATCTATAGCTTCGCGCAATATATATTATCAGCTTTTATTTCAAAGCAATCTTCTTTAGCCATTGTATTTAAAATCAAAAACAATGGAAAAAAATCTTTGGAAACACATTGAAACAGTCCGTGCACAATCACCTTTAGTGCATAACATCACCAATTTTGTAGTGATGAACAACACGGCTAATGCCTTATTAGCTGTCGGAGCTTCACCAATCATGGCACATGCCCATTCGGAGGTTCAAGACATGACCAGCATCTGCCAGTCATTGGTCATCAATATTGGTACTCTAGACGAATATTGGGTGAAATCGATGCTATTGGCCGCAGAAAAAGCTAATCAGCTCAACAAACCCTGGATACTAGACCCCGTAGGTGCAGGCGCGACCAGCTACCGTAACCATACTATTAGTGCCTTACTGGGCTATAAACCAACGGTGATTCGTGGAAATGCTTCTGAAATAATGGCATTGGCTAAAGATAACACTACGCCTACCAAAGGTGTTGATAGCACCGCCGAAAGCAACGAAGCCATTGTGGCCGCGAAAATGATTGCTGATGAATACAACACATTGGTATGTATTTCGGGTAAAACCGATATTATCGTAGGCAAAGATACCCTTATTTATCTCGACAATGGTGATGCGCTCATGACTAAAGTGACTGGTTTGGGTTGCTCGTCAACTGCCATAATAGGCGCTTTCATAGCTGTTATCGAAGATAAAGCTGAGGCTGCGACAGCAGCAATGGCCTTATTCAGTATTGCCGGAGAACTGGCAGCCAGACAAAGTGCAGGGCCGGGTAGTTTGCAAATGCAATTATTAGATAAGTTGCATAATATTACTCAGGAAGAGTTTTTGCAGACTTTGAAAATCTCATAGGATGGCAAAGCACCTATTATTCCCTTATCAGTTGTACCTGGTTATTTCGGAAGCGGCCTGCCTTGGGCGGGATTTTTTGAAAGTAGCTGAAGAAGCAATTATCGGAGGTGTAGAAATTATTCAGCTACGAGAAAAAAACATTGATACAGCCAGTTTTACTGAAAAGGCCCTAAGATTAAAGGAAATCACCGACCGATACAATGTCCCGCTTATCATTAATGACAATGTCGAGGTAGCTAATGCCGTACAGGCATTTGGTGTGCATGTGGGTAATAATGATATAGCTCCAACTGAAATCAGATCAAGATGGGGGAATCAATTACAAATTGGTTATTCGATTGAATATCTGAGTCAGTTGGAAACACAGGAAACAGCGACAGCCGATCATCTGGGTATCAGTCCGATTTTCTCAACCACCACCAAAACCGATACCGTAACTGAATGGGGATTGGAGGGTATCAGATTAATCAGAAGTCTGACAGATAAGCCTCTCATTGCCATTGGGAATATAAATAAAACCAATGCCAGTTCAGTAATGAACGCCGGGGCTGATTGCCTAGCAGTAGTCTCTGCTATTTGTTCAGCCGAGAATACTCAAAAGGCTGCCTATGAACTAAGAAATCTTATCATACAATGAATAAAAAATACACCTATCCATCGGTTTTGACCATTGCCGGATTCGATGGAAGTGGCGGAGCAGGTATTCAGGCCGATATTAAAACTTTTTCGGCGCTAGGTTGCTTTGCAACCTCGGTTCTTACGGCACTACCTGTGCAGAATACACAGGGTGTACGTAGCATCTACCCTATTCCTTATCAGGCAGTAGCCGAGCAAATAGAGGCAATTTTAGACGATATATTCCCTGATGCCATTAAAATAGGCATGGTTCACACTTCTGAATTAGTCTCAACCATCGTTTCTACACTCAAAAAATACCCGATTGTACCCCTTGTTTTCGACCCGGTGATGGTGGCTACGAGTGGTCATAAGCTTATTGAAGAATCAACCATTCAAATTATTATTGAGGAATTGTTTCCGATAGCGTCAATTATTACACCCAATATGGATGAGGCCGCTATCCTGGCCCAAATGCCCATCCACACTTTAGAAGATATGTATGTGGCAGGTGAAAAGATTTTAGCTTTGGGTTGTCAATCAGTTTTGTTAAAAGGTGGTCATCTGGACTTACCTCAAATTACCTCTTTATATTTCGATGCCGAGGGACAGGTGCATTCCTATGAATTTAAGAAATTCACGACCAATAATACGCATGGTTCGGGGTGTACTTTATCCTCAGCGATTGCGGCTTATATAACGCAGGGAAAAAGTCTTCATGACGCCGTTTCTCTTGGACAGATTTATGTGCATCAGGCCATCAAACATGGCGCTGATGTAGCCATTGGCAAGGGGAATGGCCCTTTAAATCACTTCTTCAACCCACAAAAACTAATTAAAAATGAAATGGTCTGAACAAGCCTGGTTAAGCATAGAACCTATTTATGAATCTATTCTGCAAATGCCTTTTATTCAGGAATTGATAAATGGCACTTTACCCTTAGAAAAATTTCAGTATTATCTGATGCAGGATTCTATCTATCTTGAACATTTTGGAAGGGCATTGGCAATTATTGGAGCGAGGGCTAATAATATTCCTGATATGTTGGCATTCTTTCGCTTTGCTGAAACTACCATTATAGTAGAGAATGCCTTGCATGAATCGTATTTCAAGGATTTTGGCATTATCAATAAAGAAGGGATACAACCTGCATGCCATCATTATACGCATTTTCTAAAAAGCACCACGGCCTTAGAAGCTGTTGAGGTAGGCATGGCGACTGTACTCCCCTGCTTCTGGATTTATAAAGCCGTTGGAGATTATATTTATCAACGCCAGAATGGCAACAATAATCCATATCAGAAATGGATTAATACTTATGCCGGAGAGGAATTTGGCATAGCAGTAAAATCAGCCATTAGTATTTGTGATAGTAATGCGGCACAAACTACCGTTGCCATTCAGGATAAAATGACCGAAGCCTTCATTATGTCGTCTCGCCTGGAATATGATTTCTGGGAAGCCGCTTATATAAATCGTCGATGGAAGTAAAATATATTGACGATTACTAAATCATGACACAGTTTGTTAATTACTTTCCTGCTCTTCGGCTACAATTACTTTCATGTGCTCCCGAGCCAGTTCATTTATAGAATCAAAGCGGTCGTATACCCATGAGGCTTTCGATTTCAATCCGGAGTTTTTTGCCAAAGTGTATGATACCAGACTAAGCTCACCTATTTCGTTGATGCGTTCGATAATATGAGCTAGTTTGGTATCAATAATAGCTCCGCTAATGCAATTCACCGCTGGAATATGCTTAGTTAATTGGTCATCAAGTATTTTGAATAAATCTTCATTTTTGTGAGGATGGTGATACAAATACAATAGTGCTATAATAATTTCCTGAGCTGAATCTGAATTCAGGGAAGGTTGCAGGGAATCATATTCAAAAGGTATCTGGAATGACTCAAAATTTAGTACTTCCTCTTTTAACTTACCAGGGTTTACGAGATTATCTAAACCTGACTGACAATGATGACGGATAGATTCCTGCTCGTGATCTAAGCCATCAATAAGTATTGGAAGCACTTTAACTAATGGATATTGCCGGTAGTTTTCTAAAAACTTATCAATACACATATACGCAATTGCCTCCATTTCAGGTTCAGTGAGATAGAATATAAATAACTCTAATACTTCTTCGCCATTGTAGCCTCCCAAAGCGATATTGAGCAGTGCGTGTTCTTTTTCCTTAACAGTACCAGTTTCTAAAACATGTAGTAGTTCACTATTTTCACTGAACTTATTTTGAAATTCATTATCGTATGGACTGTTCATAAAAATGAGGGTTGATTGTTTCTTTATCACAATATTATTCTAATCATAGCCAGGTCATCCGATGGTTTCAAACCAAATTCAAATTCCAGATGCTTTAATTGCCAACTCAACATTTCACTATTTTGTTCATGAGTTTTATCTAATAGTAAAAAATTTATTGGGTCTATGGCTTCCCCAAAATTAGTTTTGTTTATTGGTATAAACGTAAAAATTCCATCAGTCGCTACAACTATATCATCTACTTTATTAAATAATATTTTCTGTTGCTGTTTACTGTACCATTCGTCAAAATCTTCGTGCAAATGATAACCAATATAATCTGGTGTATTATTCTGGTCAAAATCTGTTATTTGTCCGTTGATACTTACCAACCCATCTCCAATAGCCATGACAATTCCTTGCTTCTCTTTTTTGTCAATGAGCGTAATAACGAGTGTTGTAAGCAGTTCGGCAGTTTCAAGCATAAGTTGATTCTTGATAAAGATTAACTCCTTAAACAAATCAGCCAATATTGCCCTTAGATAACTTTCAGGATTAGCATAGAAATCTAAACCATAAAACGCCTTGTACGATTTTTCCTTAGTGATTTTTCGTAATAATTTGCCTATCAATGTAGAGGCGAAATAACTATCAATGGCCATACTGCAGCCATCCATTACGGCACATAAAATTTTGTCGTCACCAATTTCACCGATAAAGTAATAGTCTTCGCAATAATTCAGATGGTGCTCGCCTTTTAGCAATGCAGTGTATATATTCATTTTTGAGTAGTGCAAATATATACTTTATCTTTTGTTCTTAACTAGCTTTTCTCTCCATTCACTTAATTCCATTACACCCCCATTAAGGAACTTCTCTAAAAACTCTGCTAAAGAATCAGTTAAAACAATCTCTTTGTCATTATAAAGTTCATTTTTAAAGCTCTTTTGGTTAATAATGTTATTTAATAACTACCACAACCTGATATTTGCAATTTCTAATGTAATTTTAATCAAAGTTTTTGCTTTATGACTTGACTTTTATAATTAATTATCGCAAAATTTGTAAACTTTTTTAGTCACAGCAAAACATACTTAAAAAAGCAGGATTTTGTCCTGCTTTTTTTTTATATCGTCGCAAGAAATTACCCCTTCTGATAATTCCAAAATTACTTAAGGTTGCATTGGCTTTTTTCTTTAAACACCAAATTGACCTAAATGATGGTCGAGATGTTTGTAGAAATAGTTATTCCATTGGTCTTTGCTTAGTTTTCCGAATGAATCCGAAATTTTGTTATCAAAATAATCTTCTCCCAACTGCTGTGTCATTCTTATATACCCAATCAAACGCTTCCTTTCTTCATCAAAATCTTTTTTGGTTTTAATAACAAAGGCAGGAGCAGTAGGTGAATTATGTTTATAAGGTCCTGTGCCTGTTACCATAGGTTTTACAAAAAGCTTAAGCATGGTTCTCATAAGAAAATTGGGCTTGGCATGCACATTTTCATAAACCATTTCGTAAGCTACATTACAATGCGCCAACATCTGGTCTACAGACATTTTGCCCCATTGTGGTACTGTAACAGATTCAAGCTGATTGATGCGCTGAATAACTTCTCTTGAAATCTTTTCAGAAAAAATATTAGGTAAAGTCATTAGGTTTATTGATTTAAATGAATAATTCTGCCTTTTCGACGAATGAGATTTCCAAAGTTGGACATTACTGTAGATAAATATTTAAAGATACTGAAGTTTTGCATTGCCTTTATTATTATGGATAGGATATATTTTATATTTTCTCCATTATTTTAATCTCCTATTTAAACTAATTGCTATTTTTTCTCGTTTTAAAATCATACTCACCGCAGTAACCTATACGCTTCACTTTTTTTGCTTTCTCATACCCTATATTGTGTACAGCTCTTTAATTCCGCGAGGAGTTAATGATTTCTTTGTATTCAAGCGAACAATCCATACAACTTTATTTTTTACTTACCATGAAAACAAATAGATTCTATTGGGTAGGACTTCTGTTGATACCTATGCTCATCTTTCAGGCTTGCGAACCTGACGAAATTGTTACTACACCCCTTATTTCGGGATTAAATTGTTCTACGGCTACTATCTCATCTGTTCCGATGAATGGTGTTAACTTTTCAGGCAGAACAACCATAGGTTATTCCGGTGGGAACGGTATTGCCTATACTTCAAATGACACGATAGCCTCTACAGGTGTAACCGGCCTGAAAGCGCACCTGGTAGCAGGTATTCTGACACACGGTGATGGTACAATTGCCTATACTATCACTGGTACTCCCACATCTATAGGGAAAGCCACTTTTCCTATCTCTTTTGGCGGTCAGACCTGCAATATAGAAGTATCTGTCTCTGCCGATACAACTACACCTAAGCCTTCTACAGGTGCTGCAAGCAGGATTCTGGCGGCAATTGATACTTTCAAAACTACTTTGACAGCCTCACAGTGGACTGCTGTTCAGTTGCCTTACACTAAAGCCAATGCTATCAAATGGTCGGTACAGGCTGGCAACATAACCCGAAATGGATTAGAGTTCAGTGCCATGACAGAACCACAGATTATTGCAGCAAAAAAAGTAATTCAAGCTGCCCTTGGTACCACAGCTGATGAAGGATATGAAGAATTTTTGCAGATTAATATGGCAGAAGAAGTGCTGGCAGCCAATTCAGAAGGTAATTATTCATCTAAAAAATATAGTATCGCTTTTATTGGTACCCCAAGCCAGATAGGCACATGGATAATACAATTTGGTGGTCATAATTATGTACAAAATATTACATTCAGTAATGGTGCTGTGGTAGCTTCTACGCCTTCATTTCAGGCAATTGAACCTCGCACATGGTTACAGGCAGGTGTTGCCTATGCTCCTCTCGACAATGAAAAAAATAGTATGGCAGCTATGTTGGCAGGTTTGACTACCACGCAATTAGCATCTGCTAAACTGACTACTGCTTTTACCGAAGTAAGTTTAGCTGCAGGCAAAGATGGGCAATTCCCGACTACTAAAGTCGGAATACCCGTCAGTTCTTTAAATGCTACACAAAAGGCCCTTGTGCTGGCAGCTATCAAACCATGGACACTTGATGCCGACGATGTAACGGGCGAAGCCATGCTAAAAATCTATGAACAGGAATTAAATAATACTTACATCTCTTATTCAGGAAATGCTACACTTACCCAAAGTGGTGATTACGTTCGGATTGATGGGCCAAGTGTATGGATAGAGTTTATAGTAAGATCGGCTGTGGTAAATCCTGCCGAACTTCAATATCGTTCTGTTTACAGAGATAGAAAACGAGATTATGGTGGATTATAAAACCGGAATATTGAATCAATGCGATGTCTTGGTTTGTTCGCTTAATTTGTCAGACAAAGTGCCTCATCGGGGCACTTTTTTGTTTAGCACAATTATTACAATTGATTTATAAAGTATTCAAAACCTAAAGTAAAATAAAAGAAGAGTTATTATTCAAAGCTTTATGAAGAGCACAAAGATCTAATGTAAAGGGAATCGCGACAAATGCCCCTTTCATTTAATGCAGTAAAAATAATAATCACCCTGATACATCGGCTATTAATCAAAGTACAAAATTACTAAAAATCGTCAGCTTGATAAACCCTGAGCCGGGCGCCCCTGAGCCGGGTGTCCCTGTTTCGGGTGTGAGAGACGATTGATACATTACTTTTAAATCGTTCAGGTAATCCACAAAATCATTCATTTTCTTCTGGCTAACCTCCTTGCTGATAGAAACCGTCAAGGCTGTCTGCAAAGCGCTGGTGCTCATATCGGTATAAGCAATTTCATATCGCCTTAAAGCGCGTGTAATGTCGTTACTGAGTTCATTTAAAGTCTTCATTGCTTCTTTAATTTAGGTAAAACTTATTAACGGCAAAATCTGCTTATATAAAAGGAAAACACTTGAAAAAAGGAAGAACCGTTCGGGACAGAAATTTATAGTGCAGCCACTGGATTGATGTAAACATACGATTTTACATAGATTTTTCCAATCAAAATCGTATAAATATTCAACGTAAAGCGTTGGTAGTTTATTGCAAATCAGACTTTTCCGTGCTAAAATTAATTCTCCCTAAATTTGTATAAAATCTATATAAAAAAAATATCTCAAAACCTGTTTTATATTTTTAAATTTATACTACATTTGTTTTAAGATACTAACTATTATAAAACCTAGATATTTACCTTTTATGTCTCTTTGTTTATTCAAGGAAGAATTTTCTTACTTGCTCAAATCAACTGTACATTTGGTAAACTAACCCTATTGCGAACAAACGCTCAGCATTATTTTGTTGTCGGTCTCTCCAATAGTTTTTTCCTTTTGACTTCACACTTAGAATTAATCCATCGAAAACTAAGATTTAATAAGAAATGCTTTTGCAAACTGCTGTTGAATAAAATTGCATCTGATACGCTAATTTTTGGTATGCAGAATCAGCTTTGTATTTTCTGTTAGTCTGAAAAAAATTGATAAAGAAATAAACTCAATAGCTGGACTATTGTTGCCAAACCTGTTTTAGGTATACTAAAAACTTATTCCCACAATTTCAAGACATCAGGTTAAACTGATATTTATGAGTCAAATAGATTTGAACTCAAGTGGTTAGGTAATCTTGAAAAAGGCAAGGTTGTACCTTGTCTTTTTTTAACAAGTTTTCGTGGATCTATAATATTTATTAAAAGTTTAGGCTATTGATTATGAATAGAATACTTATTACAACAGATTTCTCGGCAGTATCTGAACGAGCCGTACAGTATGTGCTTAATATATTAGGCAATCATGCCAGTGAATTTACTTTTTTACATGCTTATTATTCTTTTCCAAAAGATAGTTCAGCAGAGGTTTCATTTAATTCTTTCGAAGCTATATATAGTCGTTCGAAAGCCAATATGAAGCAATTTATTTCGTTGGCCGAGCAATTAGATGTTTCTCATATTCATACCTTTAAAAGTCTGTTATTGCCTGCTTCACCAGCAGGCGCTATGAATTTTTTAAGCTATCAGCGTGATTTTGATTTAATAGTAGCCGGTACCAGAAGTAAACGTGAAGATATTTTCTTTGGTAATATTGCAACTGATATTGTTCGCAATGTACCTACTAATGCTATAATAATACCCGAAAGCGTAAGTGTAACACCTCTTAAAAATGTAGTAATGGCAGTTGATGAACAAAGCGCTTGTTCGCTTAAAGAACTTACAGGCTTAAAAGCAATATTGCAAAAAAATGGGTCTACTCTTATCTTATTGAGTGTATCGAAAGATAAAGAGCTTGGTACAGTTCCACTACCTACTTATGACTATCATTATTTTTTTAAAGATATTGAGGTAGTAGATTATCCAATCTATGCTAAAAGTCTTGAGGAGGGTATCACAAAATATCTGAATTTTCATGAAGCAGATATGTTAGTAACAATCACCCGACAACGTTCATTTTTTGAAGGGCTTTTCGTTCGTTCGGTTTCGAGCAAATTAGCGCTGAATCCTCTGGTACCATTAATGAGTATTTATACTAAAGTAAACTCGGATGTTACCAATAAAGAAAAAGTGAGTTTTTAATTGAATTTGAATTATCTGACGATTTAATCCCGGGTTGTACACCATATAGAAGAATGTATAATCAACCATTACCCAGGACTTCTCAACTTTATTAATTGAAGTACCCTTTTTATTTCAATCATGAAATCTATACAACAGGCCTGGTTTTAGCCAGGTCTGTTTTTTTATTTTAAATAAAGAATCTGATCAATTATTACTTCTTAAAAGTTTGCGGATAGTTTCAAAAATATTATCTGTAGATTTCTCTTGAAAATTAGATTTAGAATTATCAGTTTTAATATCTGTTCTTGGCCCCTCAAATTCTATTCTTGGCTTACCTGTCGACATTGGTAAATTTGCTGTTAAGTATAAGTTAAAGCCGGCTTTTTCCATAGCATTTTTGAATTGACTTATAAAATCAGGCAATTTTTCCGGGAGCTTAGATTCGTCGGTTACATACTTTGCCATATCGTAGGAACTAACCTCAAATAGGCCTTGCTGGCCATGTCGCCAATAATTCCATGTAGATTTTATATTAAGACCTTGAAAAAGCTTATCAATTTCAAAAGATAAAAAATACTCTATTCTTCTTAAATCGATATTATCGGCACTACATTCGTTTACTAAAGCTTGTAATGTAAGACCCAATGTATCGTTTGTAAAGTCAGGATGTTGCACCAAAAATGTCAGATCAAATATATCTTTAAATCTAGGTCTTATTAAAGTCTGATGAATTTTCCAGGATACTTGTAAGCTTAATGGTGCTGTTCTTGGCACTATAAAACGCTCTCCATGTAGAGGTTGATACATCAAAGGAATAGGTGGATTCTCAATATCAAGATTAAATGATAAATCTATAAAAAGTTGGATTTCTTCACCTTCCACCCAACATAATAAATCAGTATTCACAGTTGGAAAATCATCTGACATGGCATAATCTATTCTTCTCCAAAACTGATTGAGTGTAAAACTTCTGAATTCGACTCCATCATTCTCCTTTCTTTCTGTAACCGCTATCAACCATTCACTAAATTGTTGTCTGGCAGTTTCATCGTTATAAATAGGGTTCAGATAAACCCAATCAAGATCGACGGGAATTCTTAGAACTTCTTTCGGAAAATATTGTCTTGTTACAAAGCTTCCTTTCAACATAAAAGGATGATCAATTGCTGAAGCTCTACGAATAAAGGCTTCTTGTGCAATCGTTATCAGTTTGACGTACGCTTCTCTTTCCATAATTCTTTTTTATTTCAATAACCATCCGTTATCAAGATATTGATGGTTATCATAAATGCAATATTCCGATTGCAGTTTATAAATAGACCTCTTCTCTTTTTCAAGGCTTGCAATTAATTGATTAATTCTGGTCACAAATAACTCTTTCGTACCGTACTCTCTTAGAGTTATAAATCGAAAATCACCTTCATTTTTCAAGGCATTACGTGATAAATGTACTTGATGAGCCTCACAAATCTTTTCCAATTTTTCAATATCTGAATAACTTACCTTTCCATGCCATTCAAAATAGCTTTCAAAACCATTGGTAAAATCTGAAAACAGCAATGCTTCATCAGCAGGTACTTCAATTTTAAGTCGCCGAACAGCAAAATGATTGAATATAAGTAATTGAGATAATTTATTAGCAACTGACAAAGCAGTATCAAAATTGTACGCCATAATAATCTTACTGAGCATCGGCTGACTTGAAAATTCCCCTCTGGCCAACTCTATCATCAGGGGTTTTGCTTCATAAGTCTCACAAAAAGCCACAAAATCATTTTGTTGTGATTGCGAAAGAATTTCGGTGGTAATATGTATTTCAAAAGGTATAAGCTTGCTCGACATTCTTTTGGGTTAGAACATGAAATAAAAATATATTCTTGTATACGTATTTTCATAGCATTCTTGTAATTAATAAGCAAAATGCGGGATAAACACTAATTCTACAAGGTGCTTTTCAGTATCTAAATCGTCTTTATTCAATAGTATCCCTGTTTCTAAAACTCTTATTTTTCCCAAGCGTGGTACGGGAATATTTTCAGCGGTAATGTTAATACTTTTGTAAACAATGTCGTCCTTCCATATTTGCCACTCGCCCAGAAGTGATTGTTGCAGTTGTTCGTTACCCTCAATTATCAGTAGAGTGCTACCATCAGATACAACAAAGATATCTTTGACCTGGTGTTTCAAAT
This sequence comes from uncultured Emticicia sp., assembly GCA_966212365.1. Lineage (GTDB taxonomy): Bacteria > Bacteroidota > Bacteroidia > Cytophagales > Spirosomataceae > Emticicia. Next base: position 11,936 of record CBIHRH010000076.1, read on the forward strand.
CCATCTAAACTTCCCGATTATTCAATAGTTATTCATAAAGTAGTTTAATATCACATCAATTAATATTACTTTTCTGAGGTCCGAAAATAATTAATTGCTTTGTATATCCAATAAAAATACTTGGCACATTTCCAAGCCTATGAAGAGTCAGCAAATTTTGCAATAAATTTATTCTGCTTTTGAATGGATTTGCTGTAAATTCTTTACTTTCGTAAAAGCAAAAGAAGTAGATTCTTAATGAGTTAAACTCTGAATATCATCACTTCCTAAAGCCTGAGTATTCAATCCTAAATAGACACTCTAAACATGAAAGAGAAATCAGACGAATCCAG
>CBIHRH010000077.1:0-12015 GCA_966212365.1 uncultured Emticicia sp.
GGCGAGAATGCATTGGGCATAAAAATGTCGGCATTTGTTTTAAATATTTTTACCACCTCTTCACCTTTAAGACATTACAAAGGTATATAAAATAAGAATACTATGCACCAAAAAAATGATGAACGGTTTTTTTTAATGATGAATGGATTTTATAATTGGAAATTTTTTTGTATGGCATTTTTGATAGCTATTTTCTCAAAAACGCAAGCTCAGACCAATACAAATTCGCTGGAAAATACATATTCTTATAACAAGTCTAAACTTGGAAAAGTTCAATTTATATTCTCGTCTTTAGCCTATGTTCGGAACAACGAATATTTTAATAATATTGCCGATGGATATACCCTCTTTGGTTATTATATCAATCCCAAAGTTAGCTACCAACCACATGAAAAAGTATCAATCGAATTAGGGGGTTTTGCCCGAAAAGAGTTCGGTACCAGTGGTTTTAAGGAGATTCAACCCACTTTTACTGTTCAGGTAAAGCAGAATGACTGGCGGTTTTTATTCGGAAATCTGGAAGGAAATATCAACCACCGGATGATTGAACCAATGATGAGTTTTGAGCGATTGATACGTGCACCTTTAGAGCATGGGGTGCAGGTAAAATATCAAAAAACTACAACCCTGAAAAACAGCAATATCAGTGATGAAACTTACTTTGATGCCTGGGTTGACTGGCAGCGAAGTACAGGTCCCGGACAAACACATCAGGAATCCTTCTGGAACGGACTTTCATTTTATAGCCCTGCCTTGCTCGTAAAAGGTTTTAAGGTTAAAGCATTAGTACAAGGAAGTATTTACCATATAGGTGGACAGAATATTCAAACCTTACAACCAGTCCGGACGCTCATAAATACTGCTTTAGGCATAAGAGTACAAAAGGATTTTCTGGGTAATCAGAGCCTTGTGGCAGATAACTATTATGCAGGCTATTTTGAATCGCCGTTGAAAGGAACCGGCTACTATCTGAATGGATATTGGCAGCATCCTAAATTTCAGATTGGCGTGAGTTACTGGTTCGGGCATTTCTTTTATGCGCCTATGGGGAATGATTTGTTTCAGACCTATTCCCTTAAATTTAATAGCAATGGCTATTACGAGCCATATAGAAGTATACTTATGCTAAGATTAATAAAAGACTGGAAAGTAATCGATGGACTGAATATCTCGCTAAGAGTTGAGCCGCACTACGATGTACAAAACGGTAAATTTGAACATTCAGAGGGGCTGTATGTGAAATATCAATTGCATTGAGGTAATATCTTTTACAGCAGAGATATCTCTAGTAAAAAGTCTAAAGATAGAGAGCGTAGAGATAGGGCATTACCCTGTCTCTGCCAATTATCCTACCAGATAGTATCAAAATTTACCCATTATACACCAATCATAGAGTACTATTAACCTATCTATTTTCGACATAATAGTTTTACTAGGCATGGCACAGGGGTTTATTTGTGCTATGCTACTCTTATTGCATAGGCCAGTCCGGACTAATAAAACTATATTAGCCTTTATTCTACTCACATTTATTATATTGAGTTTCAAGATACTGATTCATACTTTGGGGCTGTGGCAGAAACCGCTGTGGCGTTACCTGCCCTTAGCTTTTGATTTATTGATTCAGCCGCTTTTTTATTTGTATACACTCTCTCTTACTCAAACAAATTATCGGTTTAAAGGACAAGATTGGCTACATTTTTTACCTATGTTTTTGTTTTTAAGTCATGCTGTCTGGGTATACATAATAAGTTTACAAACCAACGATATTGCACTGAAAGACCAATTGGCAGAAAGTCTTTATTACAATCTCATTAAAAAAATAGAAGATATTTTTTCAGTATTATCCGGTATTATCTATTGGCTATTAAGTTTCAGGCGGATACAGGCGTATAAACAATGGCTGAATACCAATATTTCTAATGCTTCTTATCCTACTTATAACTGGCTGCGCAATGTGTTAATAGCAATGGGCGTTTTAGTCAGCTTTTTAATGGTTAATATTCCGCTTGAAATCTTTTTCAACTTCGGAGCAAGGCATTTTATTCAATGGCAGTTTTTTTATTTTTATCTGGCCATTTTGGTCTATTATTTAGGCTTTACCGGCTATCAGCAGAAAGATTTTGAAGTAGCTTTTCAAGCTGAAAAACGTTCGGCGGTTGCTTTAGATATAGCGCAGATTTCTACAGTGAAAGAGAAATTGTTAAAATCGATTAGTGATGATAAAGTGTACTTAGACCCCGAATTGAATTTGGGTTCACTGGCTAAGCAAATCTGTGTAAATGAAGTGGTGCTTTCTGCTGTAATCAATGAAGAGTTTCATCAAAATTTCAGAAACTTTATTAATGAAAAAAGGGTAGAAGAGGTGAAGCGAAAATTGCTTAGCCAGGAATATACTCATCTTTCTATTTTAGGGATTGCTTTAGAGTCTGGCTTTAATTCTGAGGCAAGCTTTTATCGGGTCTTTAAGAGTATCACCAAACAATCACCTAAAGATTTTCTTCAAAAAAATAACTCTCAAAACCCTTTTTGAGAGGATTGATAGTAGTTTGACAGCTTTTCTTTGCTGAAAAAACAAAAATCAATCATGAAAAAGCAACGAAAATTTATTACCCTCATTGCCTTGTTGGCTATCCCTACTTTCATTGTTTCCTGTTCACCAAAATTCTGGAATAGAGCTAATAAAACCTATGAACCATTACCAGTTATTACCAATCCCAAAAGTCCTGATAAGATTATACAAGCCTATCAGTTTCTGAAAGATAAGACTGAATATGATGCCTTTATTGCTATTAAAAATGATAGCTTATTAGCTTCCTGGGGTGATATTCATCTACCTATCATGACTCATTCCGCCCGTAAAAGTATTATGAGTGTCTTATATGGCATAGCCATTGATAAAGGATTAATACGTCTGAATCAGACTTTGGCAGAATTAAAAATTGATGATAACAAAGCTCCATTATCAGCCATTGAAAAGACTTGTACCTTGAGAGATTTGCTGATGTCTCGCTCCGGAATTTATATTGAAGCTGCAGGAGAAACCAAAGAGATGAAGGCATCTCGTCCGCAACGGGGAATGCATAAGCCGGGTGAGTTTTTCTATTACAATAACTGGGGCTTTAATGTATTGGGTACCATCTTCGAACAACAAACTAAACTGAGTATCGGACAAGCGATTGAAGAATGGCTGGCTAAGCCTTTGGGCATGAAAAAGTTTAAGGCCAATTATGTCATTTATAAACAACCGGATTACTCGGAGCACAAGCAATATATCATATTCATGACAGCAGAAGATTTAGCGCGTATTGGCATGCTGATGCTGAATGATGGTAAATGGGAAGGTAAAACGATTGTTTCGGCTAAATGGGTGGCAGAAAGTACCTGTCCTTATTCGGAAGATAAAAACAATGAGCCTTTTGACCATTATGCTTATTTATGGCTTAATGATACCGATGAAGGTACGTTCTGGGCATCTGGTTGGGGAGGACAATTTATGATTGTTGATCGCAAAAACAAACTGGTAGTAGTATCGAGGAATGACACAGGGCGTGCCCTCCTGCAACAAGGCTTATTTATGTGGAAAGGCAAACAGGCATCCCGACAACACCATCAGGATTTACATCATCTGATGATTGAAGCGTGTTTATAAATAAGTGAATCGAGCCGTCTGTGATGTTCTGACGGCTCGATTTTACTGAATATTTTTACTTATTTCTTGAATATCGGTGCAATAGGTGTGCCTATACAGCCACTTGGCTCTTGTATTTTAAGCAAGGCAGCTAAAGTGGCTGCAATATCTGCAATATAGGTTTGTTGTGTTGTTTCACCTGCCGGGATATTCCAGCCATACCATAAAAGAGGTACGTGGCGGTCATATTGCCACATAGTACCATGCGTTGTACCTTTTTTGCTTCCGCTGTGGAACCAACCCGGCTCTAACAATACCATGAAATCACCACTACGTTTTGGGTTATAAACATTTTCAACCAGGGTTTTGTAGAACGGAGGAATGACAGTATTAGCCATATCATGGAAATTAACTACCTGATAAACCGGCGAACCCATAGAAATTAATTCATCCTGCACTAATTTGAACACCTCGTTCATTTCCACTTTGTTTTTCTTCATTAACTCACGGTTCATTGTAATCTGATAATTATCTGTCGATAATATCCATTTACCTGCACCATATTTCTCAACCATTTGTCCGTTCAGGTAATTTACTTCCTTAGCGCCCATCCATACGCCACCGGGTAATTTGTTCTTATTTAAGAAGGCAGGGATATCTGCAGCAGCATGGTCGGCCGTTAAGAAAACTGTATAAGTACCTTTGCCTAAAGTAGCATCCAGATAGTTAAGAATTTCCTCAATATCACGGTCAAGACGCAGATAAGTATCTTCTACTTCAATAGAATGTGTTCCGGTAGCATGGCCTACGTAGTCAGGTGAGGAGAAACTCACGCATAAGAAATCCGTGAAAGCACCTTGCCCCATCTTCTCATTTTTCAAAGCGGCCAAGGCAATTTCCTTGGTCATATTATTACCGAAAGGAGAGGTAAGAATAGCGTTATTGTTAGCGATAGAGTGCGGGAACACCGGCAATTTTTCGCCCGACATCACATTCTCATATTCCTGATTATCCTCATCACTTTCAGTATATTGAGCAATCGGTAGAAGTGTTTCCCATTTTTGTGATTTATAATAATCCGGTAATTTTTTGGCATTGAAATCTTTCATCCACTGAGGCAATTCAGTCATATAATAGGTACTCGAAATCCAGTTACCCGATTTGCCATCAAACCAATACGCTGCATTGGCTGAATGTCCAGCCGGTAAAATACCGCCACGGTCTTTAGCTGCAATACCAATTACTTTAGATTTGAATTGGGTAGCTAATCTTAATTGGTCGGTGATAGTTGTGGTTTTCATGTTTACAGGTGAGCGTTTGCCTTCTGTGCCTGCTATATCAGTTCCTACCGCCGTTACCGTAGTATCTTCAGCTACATATACTGTTCTGCCTAGAAAACGATCAAACCAATCGTTACCAATAATACCGTTCACTGCCGGAACCGAGCCCGTATAAACAGCTGCGTGACCAGGGCCTGTAATGGTGCTGGCATAGTGATAATGGTTATTACGGCAGTTAAAGCCCTGATTCATCAATCTCTTGAAACCACCCTCGCTATATTTACTATAATAGCGGTATAGGTAATCATAACGCATCTGGTCGACCATGATTCCTAAAACCAGTTTAGGTTTTGTCGGAGTGGCAGCCTTTTGCGTTTTTTGTGCAAAAATCGGTAGGCTTAATAAGAGTAGTAGGTATGTGAGACGTTTCATTAATAGATAATTTTTATGTATAAAATTGTATTGGTGTTACGTAGGAAAAGAGATTCAAAATTAGGAATCTTCTGCAAGCAAAATCAAACAATCCATGCTAATTTTGTGTTAAGAAGACAAGATAGACGATTTCATAGATTTATACCCCATATCCTAGCATTAAAATGTTCTTAATTAAAGCCCTGATTATAATAGGTATGTTCTGTTTTATGGAATTTATGGCCTGGTTTGCCCATAAGTACATCATGCACGGCTTTGGTTGGAACTGGCATAAAGACCACCATCAACACCACAAAGGCTTTTTTGAGAAGAACGATTATTATGCTTTGGTATTCAGTATAGTAGCAGCTTCAAGTATTATTTATGGTAATATCAATCCCGATTTCTGGTATCTGACATGGATTGGTGCTGGGGTTACCTGCTACGGAGTAGCCTATTTTGTTTTTCATGATATTATCGTGCATCGCAGAGTAAAAATAAAGTTTGTGGCCAGAAACAAGTACTTGAAAAGAATCATGAATGCTCACTATATTCATCACAGAGTACATACCAAAGATGGGGCAGAGGCTTTCGGTTTTCTATACGCTCCTGAGAAGTATGAACCCAAGAAAAGAGAATAAAAGCCTTATTTTAAGTTTTCCCAGCAGATTTCTGCCAAATCTCCAATAATTTCCTCTGCCTGAGATAACTCCTTAAATCCTTCTACAAAAATAGAAAGAATAAAAGGTTGTTTGGTATAAACAATGGCGGCATCGCCACGCACGTAGCCCAATTCTCCTGTTTTATGGGCAATCTCTAAATCTTTTGGCAAATTCCTCGGAATCGTGGTTTTGTCTCTGCAATTTTTCAGTATAGCAATCATCTCTTCACACAAAGCCGGAGTCGCTACCTTTTTATTATAAATCTTCCGCAACAAATCATTAATTTCTAAGGTATTCACCCAGTTCTGACGTCCCTCTTTCACGGCCAATGTGTCAAGCATAATACGATTCAGCCTTGTTTTTGTACTACCTAAACGCATTAAATTTTGATTGACGGCCTCCATTCCCACTTCTTTAATCAGAATATTTGTGGCCGTATTATCGCTCGAATGTATCATTTCCTTTGCTAATTCTCTAATAGTTAGCTTGGTGCCATCGGGTTTATCAGCAATAATACTTGAGTCTCCTGCTTTGTCAGTGGCTTGCAAAATATGAATCTTATTTAAATCAATCTTTTTAGCTTTCACTTGCTCCATCAATTCCATCAGGATAGGCACTTTGATAACACTGGCAGCAGGAACAGTTATATCAGGTCGGAAAGTAAAATATTTTTCTCCTGAAACACTCTCGACAGACATGCTTACCTTAACAGAAAATGGTAGTCTGGATAAATAATCGTTGACTCTGTTAATATCTACCTTGCGTGCAGGCGAGTTTTGACCAAAAGAAAGTGTAGAACAGATAGTGAGTAGGAGAGGGAATAAATATATTTTCATTTTATTCTGAAAATTTAGAATATTTTGTCAATTTAGTTTTTATTGATAAAATTAAATAATGGAAATTTATTGAACATATAGTATATATACTCCGAATTGATTTTTCTGTAAGAATTGCACGTATAGTGTTAATTGTATAAATAGAATAAATAGTAAGTTCTGAATATTCTATTTATTTAGTTCGTTCAATAGTAAATTGAATCAGATCATGTAAAGATTGGCGGAAAATGGAATCGGGGAAAGTAAACAGAATCTCTTTAGCTTCGTCGACGTAGCGTTTCATTACTTCGGTAGTGTATTGAATACCACCTGAGCTTTTCACAAAGGTAATTACTTCCTCTACCTTTTTAGGGTTTTCAGAATGGTTTTTTATTAAATTAATGATATTTCTTTTTTCAGACCAGGTGGCATGATTCAAGGCATAGATGAGCGGCAAGGTCATTTTTTTCTCCTTAATATCAATACCGGTTGGTTTTCCTATTTCGGCATCGCCATAATCAAATAAATCATCTTTAATCTGAAACGCCATACCTATTTTCTCTCCTAGAAGCTTACATTTAGCAATGGTTGCTTCATCTGCGTTTACCGAAGCCGCACCTGCGGCGCAACATGAAGCAATCAATGAAGCCGTTTTCTGGCGGATTACCTCATAGTATAAGTCTTCGGTTATATCGAGCCTACGGGCTTTTTCCATTTGCAGTAGCTCACCCTCACTCATTTCTTTCACTGCTGTGGACATAATCTCTAGCAGATGAAACTCTTTATTGTTAACACTTAATAATAAGCCACGAGAGAGAAGATAATCGCCAACTAATACGGCTATTTTGTTTTTCCAGAGGGCATTGATTGAGAAGAACCCACGACGGTAATTAGAATCATCCACTACATCATCATGCACCAAAGTAGCTGTGTGCAGGAGTTCTATCATGGCTGCTCCACGGTGCGTTGACTCACTGATAGTGCCTATTGTACCTGCCATCAGAAAAACGAACATCGGTCGTACTTGTTTTCCTTTGCGGTGTACGATGTAGTTCATAATCTGGTCCAGAAGCATCACATCAGTTTTCATCGACTGACGGAACTTCTTCTCAAAAACCTTCAATTCCTGCTCAATAGGAGCCTGTATTTGCTTTATATTTAAAGACATGAAGACGTGAGTAAGTTAATGCCTTACTCTATTGATACAATGTTACGACCGAAAACTGAATTTTAATGCAGAATAAAGCAAATTGTATAAACTTTAGTGTTTTTGTGCAAAAAAAACTAATAATTGTCTTAAATCTTCAATTCCCAACATTAATAAATAAACTATTCAAGCCGGTGTGTTTTGTTCTTTTCAAATTTGGTTCAAATATAAAACGCATTAGACTGATAGCCAAATTTAATTTTGGATGTTATATTTGAAATATTTACGAATTATTCACTAATTCGCTTATTCAATTTTAACCATTATACATGAAGGCATTAGTATTGGGCGGTGGCTCATTGAAAGGAGCATGGCAAGTAGGCGCAATTCAGGCAGTTTTAGAGACAGGATTCAGACCCGAAATGATTTATGGTATTTCCGCAGGCGCATTGAATGCGAGTTTTATGGTCAATGAAGCAGGAGCACAATACATGGAGAAGGGAGAAATTAACTGGGATTTGGTCAACAAAAAATTGTTAAAATTCTGGCTTGAAAACATCACCAAACCTTCTGATATAGGTATTCTGAAATCAAGATTTTCGTTAGGTATTGATACCATCATGAGCCGTTTCGATGGTTTGATAGATACCAATCCACTACATGATAAATTAAGAAAATACATCAATGCGAATACACTTCGCCGAAGCCCCATTTATCTGAAAGTCGGGGCTGTAAATATCAATACGGGCGAAATGAAGTATGTTGACCCTCTGGAACAATATTTCTTAGATTATCTCAGGGCTAGTAGTTCTCTGCCTTTTATTATGCCCGCCATACAAATCGGAGGTGATCATCGGGAGGCTTATATGGATGGAGGATTGAGAGAAGTGGTGCCAGTAAAAAAAGCCATTGAAGATGGTGCGACTGAGATATACTGTATTGCCACGCATCCAAAGCACCGCCCAATGGAACATTTTAACTATAGAAGTTTTCTGAGCCTGATAGAGCGTGTAAAAGATATTACTGTAAATCAGTTTGAAAACAGCGATATTGACTGGGCAGAAAACTATGCAGAAAATTATATGAGTATCGGCTCATTTAAATTAGCCAGAAAAATCAACCTGACCATTATACGCCCTGATGAACCTGTTCATTTAGAACTAACAGACTTTACCTCAAATGATATCAGGGAGGTTATTAAAATGGGGTATGAATATGCTTATAAGAAACTGTTTGAGAGGGTGTAGGAGGTTGGAATATAAAATAATAGAAAAGGAAGAGTCCAATTTGTAGAGAAACAAGCATTGCGTCTCCAGAAGCATATCCTAATCAATATTATTTAAATTAAGCAGATGTTTTTCTGCTTAAAAACCATTCAAATCTATTTAAAGGCCGATGGAGACGCCAGCATGTCGTCTCTACAAATAATAAAAACAACCCTAAGACTGCGCCACCTCAGAAAATGCCACTTCACTTACTACACTATCTTTACGAATATCAAACCACACAAAATAGGCTGTTACCAAAGTAGAAAGGATAAAGTAAGCAGCTATGGCTATTGTAGCCCAGGGCAATTTTGCATTGATGCCAAACCAATCACCAATCTGGTAGATGATGAATATGCCTATGATATTCTTTATTGTTTCATACAACAAAGCATAAGGATTTCTATCCATCAATTCGGTATAGCTGAATACAATCAGGAAGATAAAACCACCGTAAATAAATATATTCGGACTACCAATACTTGCCAGATTGGCAAAGAAATAGCTAATCAAAGCAAATGTAAATAAGAATTGCACACCAATCCATATCTGCATAAGCAATGATGCTTTTGGTGCATATTTTTCAAAATGGTAAGGGTCTTCAATTTTATGTACCGGATACTTGTCGGCTACATCGGCAGGTCTCCAACCCGTTGGCATAAACCAGATGCGTAGTTTATCGCGCCAGCTATTCGTGCGATATGCATCCTGTATCAAAAGCCATAGATGTTGAAAATTAATCTTGATCGGGTTCCAGGTGCTTACCGGGCGCGTAATGCCATAAACAGGTGGAACATTGGGCAATTCTTCCTGAAAAGTACCAAACAATTTATCCCAGATGATGAATATCTGTGAGTGATTTTTATCTATGTATTCAGGATTAATGGCATGATGCACCCGATGATGAGCAGGTGTAACGATGATTTTTTCGAGAAAACCCATGTTAAGGATATACACTGTATGATACCAGAACTGGGCAAATAAATGCAAAGGCGCTACGGTGGCAATTACTTTACCATCAACACCTAGTAATGCCGCTGGCAATAAGAAAACGGTAAATAGGTTGACAAAAGTTGAAATACTTTGCCTTAAGGCGCAAGCCAGATTAAACTCTTCGCTGCTATGGTGAATAGCATGTTTGTTCCAGAAAAAATTAATCTGATGGCTCAGGCGATGTACCCAATACCCTGAAAAATCTAAGGCAATAAAAGCTATGATATATACCCAGATGGTGGATTCTACTTTATAGATAGCCCAATGTTTCACCATATAGCCGTAGGTAAGTAAAGAGACACTTAAACCTAATACATCTTTGATGATATTGGTATAACCCGAGGTCATGCTCGAAAGCATGTCCATCGTTTTGAATGGTTCTTTCTTAGCGAACCAACCGTAGATTTTTTCTAACAAAACTAAACCCAAAAATATGGGCATAGCAATGTTAAGGATTTTGCCATAGGTTTCCATTATGGTATGCTTGCATAATATTTATGATGCAAGTTAGTAATATTCTAAGAAATTTTAAAGTTTTTTAGTGAAACGAATCATTATAAGATTTTAGTGTTTAACTTAGAGACAGGATAATATCTGACTTCGAAAACTGTTATTCGTATATAAATGTCTTTGCTATGATTCTGACAATTATTGTTGTGCTGATTTTGGTGTTAATTATTTGCGTACACTTTTCTGCCAAGCACCTGGCAGAAGTGCAGAAAAAATATTATGGCATATTTGTATTAATTAATTTTCTGGCTTTTATCTTGGGTATAGGAGGAATTTATTATTTTAACCATTATATATGGTATGATGAAAAAGGCGTAGGATTCCTTTTAGGAACACTGGTTTTTATGTTTTTGCAAATAGTGCTAGTTCTCCTGATAGCCTTGATTGCCAACCCTCTGATAAAATGGTGGAGACGCAGAGAAGCGGGTGTTTAGTTATAAATCTGTTAATCCATAAAGTTAATTTAAAACCCCTTTCATAGAAGTACCAGTATGCCTACAATTTCCCTCAGCCGCACAACTAAAGGCTTAATCTTTCTTTCTGCTTTATGCAGCATATTTATTATTAGCCGCGTCATCTTAAAGGATGATATGAAATATAGTTTTTTGCTATGGAATCTCTTTTTAGCCTGGATTCCGCTCTTATTGGCGCAATTGGCTTATAATACTGCAAAGAAAAACTCCATACCTGCAACTTATGTTTTGCTTTTCTTATGGTTATTATTTTTCCCCAATGCTCCTTATATCATTACAGATTTGCTTCACCTGAAAGGTTACTCTCAGAATATCCTCTGGTTCGATAGTCTTCTGATTTTTACTTTTGCTATTACAGGTTTATTGATAGGCTTGAATTCTTTAAGCATTGTCCATCAAAGCCTGGAAGCCCTATTTGGCAAAATTCAATCATGGAGCGTGGTTGTAGGAAGTGTTATTCTATTAGGATTTGGCATTTACCTTGGCAGATACTGCCGACTGAATAGCTGGGATTTATTCAGCGAACCTCTCTGGTTTGCAGGAAGGGTGCTGCATCAGTTTAAGAATCCTATGGCGTTTAAGCTGACGGGTACTTATGCCTTTGTCATATTGGGTTTTTATATGGCCTATCGCAATTTCGCATACCCTCAAAATGAGCTATAAAAGCCGCTATTTTACGGTTTTTTTTAAGAAATTAACTTTCTCCGCACTACTTTTTACGTATTGTCTAATACCGTTTATATACGGTAGGCAGGTACTTTCTACATTCTTTGCAGGGATTTATCCTATCTTGTTTTTTCAGGACTTCTACTCTAAAATAAGTGTTTT
>CBIHRH010000078.1:0-11920 GCA_966212365.1 uncultured Emticicia sp.
ACCTACCCTTTTTTTCATACCTCCCGATATTTCAGAAGGCATACGGTTACCCGTTCCCTCCAGACCCACGCGTTGTAAACAGAATTCTACGCGGTCTCTTTTCTCACTTTCCGGCATTTCGGTAAGCATATCTAAAGGAAACTGCACATTCTGATGTACCGTCTGTGAGTCAAATAATGCCCCCCCCTGAAAAAGCACACCCATTTCGCGACGGATATTTTTCTTATCTTCTTCTTCACCTATATAGAAATCACGGCCATCATAGAGTGTGGCGCCATTTTCAGGCCGCACGAGGTCGAGCATACATTTCAGGAGTACGCTTTTTCCGGTACCACTTGCCCCGATAACGAGGCTTGTTTGCCCTTTTTTAAATGTGCCACTAACATTATCTAATACCTGACGGTCGTTGAAAGATTTCGAAATGTGTTTGATTTCTATCATATAATCTCAATCCTGAATTGTGCTCTATATAAAAGACTTAACCTGATGTTTTTTATTTTACTTAATAATTCAAATTAGAAGCATCATAAAATATATTATCCCTAACGGGATATTGGTTCTTAAAGCTATTCTATCTGCCGATATATCGTCCCTACGCGACTGAACCCTTCTAATATCCCGTAGGAATGCTATATCTGTAGAAAAAACAACTAAAACAGATCTTAAGTCCCGTAGAAACAGTATATTAAATCTTTTAAATATGTCATACGTAATGAGTTGTCCAACTATAAAAAACCTTCTCTTATGTCAACAACTCCGCCAATAAATAATCTGCTATCAGAACCGCTATACAGCTATTAGTTACGGCAGAGGTACTGGCCTGTCCTACTTCCAAGGCTCCGCCACGGGTATAATATCCTTTAAAAGCAGAGATAGTAGAGATCAGAAAGCCGAATACAAAGGCTTTGATGATAGCTATAAAAACGTTGAAAGGAATAAATGAGTATCGGATACCGTAGATATAATCTTCGGGTGTAATAATACCTGTCAGAGTGCCAGCCAGATAGCCCCCTAAAATCCCTAAGAACCCGGAGATAATAGCTAATAAAGGAAATGTAAAAACAGAAGCCAATAATTTAGGTAATACTAAGTAAGAAGCCGAATTGATTCCCATTACTTCTAAGGCATCAATCTGTTCAGTGATTTTCATGGTTCCTAACTCACCTGCAATATTAGAACCTACTTTTCCGGCTAATACTACGCACATAAATGTGGAAGATAATTCAAGAAGGGTCATATCGCGTACAATATTACTTACAATATATACAGGAACTAACGGACTCACTAAGTTGGCCCGGGTTTGCACGCAGGTTACGGCACCGATAAAGATAGCCACAATAGCCACAATAAAAATAGAACTGATACCAATGTTTAAACACTCGTCTAAAAACCTGTTCCAATATACTTTGAGCGTTTCTCGTCTGGTAAATAACTTCCCCAGAAATATTAAATACCTTCCTACAATAGAAAACATAATTTTAAGCTAAGTTTTTAACGATATTTGCAAAGATAAGCAATTGTTTAATAACGCATTTTAGTTGGTGAATTTATATTCAAAAACCAATCCAATCATAAGAAATCAATAAATAACCAGATAATGAGCCATAAACTAATAGTTGTTACCGGAGGTACAAGAGGAATCGGCAGAGCAATTGTTGAAATATTTGCCAAAAACGGATTCGATATTGTAGCATCGGCCCGAAAGAAAAAAGACTTACAGGAATTACAGCAGTACGTCTCCACCGAATACAAAGTCAATTGCTTTACTTATGCCGCAGATTTAGGCAAAAAAGCGCAGGTAGCAGGGTTGGTAGATTTTATTAAATCACTTAATCAGCCGGTTGATGTTTTAGTGAATAATGCCGGTAATTTTATTCCGGGTAATATCCATGAGGAAGAAGAGGGGGTTTTGGAGACTCTTATTGAAACTAATCTGTATAGCGCCTATCACCTGACAAGAGGCTTGATAAAGGGGATGATCAACCAGGAAAGTGGGCATATATTTAATATGTGTTCGGTAGCAAGTCTGATGGCTTATCCGAATGGCGGGTCTTATAGTATTTCTAAATTTGCCTTATTAGGTTTTAGCAAGGGGCTACGAGAAGAAATGAAGCCCTATAATATAAAAGTTACCTCCATTATTCCCGGAGCCGTTTTAACTGATAGCTGGGCAGGGGTAGATAGTCCGGCAGAAAGATTTATGAGTGCTGACGATGTAGCCAAAACCATCTGGACGGCTTATAATTTATCAGACAGTGCCGTAATTGAGGAGATAGTGATGAGGCCGCAGAAGGGGGATATATAAAATATTCAAATCTAAAAACGAAGAAAGCCGGCTTGAAGAGTCGGCTTTCTTCGTTTTTGCGAAAACACAGCGAATAAAATTCGCCGTCTAAGAAAACAAAGGAATAATTTCGTATATGTGTGCGGACTTAAGTCCGCACTTGTAAGATGACAGTTCCTTTGTTATTTTAGCCACCGACCGCGACGGCGGACCGTTTCATTCGGTGAAACTCGGGGTATATGCTTCAACTACTCTCTCAAGAAAGGGTAATCCGACTGAACATAAATATCATCAAATGCTGTTTCAGCTTTAGGGAATGGAGATTCTTCAGCGAATTTCACTGCTTCTTCTACTTTCGCTTTCACTTTGTTATCGATTTCTTCTAATTCTGCTTCTGTAGCAATACCATTCTTTAAAATACGATCTTTGACAAGTTCCAATGGGTCACGGCTTTTCCACTCTTCTACTTCATCTTTCGAACGGTATTTTTGTGGATCAGACATTGAGTGACCACGGAAACGGTAAGTCTTGAACTCTAAGAAAGTCGGACCTTCGCCTGCTCTTGCGCGGTCAGCCGCACGTTTTACAGCTTCGTGTACCATTTCAACATCCATCGCATCAACTGGTTCTGCCGGCATGTCATAAGATTCACCGATAGTATATAGTTCTCTTACGTTTGATGTACGAGCTACTGAGGTACCCATTGCATACCCGTTGTTTTCTACTACGAAAATCACAGGCAATTTCCAGGTCATTGCCATGTTGAAGGCTTCGTGTAATGCTCCCTGACGTACGGCACCATCACCAAAATAACACATGCAAAGGTTTTGTGTACCTTTATATTTTTCAGCGAAGGCGATACCCGCACCTAAAGGAATCTGAGCACCCACGATACCATGCCCACCAATAAAGTTTACTTCTTTATCAAAAATGTGCATCGAACCGCCTTTACCTTTGGTTGTACCTGTTTCTTTACCATATAATTCAGCCATTATTCTATTAGGATCAGTACCTAATGCTAATGGATGACCATGGTCTCTATAAGCTGTAATCCACTTGTCGTCTTTAGTTAATGCTGAAACCGCTCCTGAAGAACAAGCCTCCTGCCCGATATATAAGTGACAAAACCCACGAATCTTTTGCTGCCCGTATAACTGTCCGGCTTTCTCTTCAAATTTTCTTTGAAGATACATAGACTCGTACCAATACATATATGTTTCTTTACTGTATTTTACCTTTGGTGCTTTTTCTTTCGTAGCTGCCATCTGAATCTATTTTGCTTAAAATTTATAAATGCTTTTTTGCTTAGATGCCAGCAAATTTAGGAATTAAATCATTATGGAAGAAAAATATTGAGATATTCTATTCATATCTATCGGCAATTAGGGCGAATTAAGACATTAATTTTTTCTAAATATAACGATCAGGCGAAGTAAGTGCGTCTTAATAATATATTATCCCTACGGGATATTGAGAAAAAGGGGGGCCTCTTTATCTACCGATATATCGTCCATACGGGACTTGCCTCTTTGGAAACTTATTGTTTCATATCCCGTCATAGGGATATTATATCGGTAGATAAATCAAAGCAAAAAAACTCCTAAGTCCCATAGGGACGATATATTAAAATCTTTCACTCTATTCCTTGAATGAATTATAAATGGATGAAACCCACAAAAAAAGCCTCTGAACAAATCCAGAGGCCTCTCACATCAGTATTAAGAGATAACTATACTTTAATCTCTACGTCAACACCACTTGGTAATTCCAATTTCATCAACGCATCAACAGTTTTCGGGCTTGCCGAGTAAATGTCGATCAGGCGTTTGTAAGTACATAACTGGAATTGCTCACGTGATTTTTTGTTAACGTGTGGAGAACGTAATACAGTGAAGATTTCTTTGCGAGTAGGCAACGGAATTGGTCCGCTTACAACGGCTCCTGTAGATTTTACAGCCTTCACAATTCTCTCAGCCGATTTGTCCACCAAGTTGTGGTCAAATGACTTTAATTTGATTCTGATTTTTTGTGACATTGGTTCAAAAATTTTTAGATGAACCCCTCCGAAAGAACCATTTGCTTCAGAAAAGGGGCAAAAAAATGCGTCGATTTTTTTAACGCGGGTGCAAAGGTACGGAAAAGTTTTGGAAAAAGAAGAATGGAGAACAGAAAAAGTGAAATAAAAAGCTGAAAAATAAGCAGTTACACTTTATGAGTTTATAGTCTTATGTTCAGGCGTAATAGTAAAATACTTGACCTCTGCCGTCACCTCCTCCAGAATCTTCTGCGTCCGTTCAGGGCGGGCATCAGTAATAAACACTTGTCCGAAAGTATGATTATTGATACTTTCTACAAGGCTATGAATTCTTCTATCGTCCAGTTTATCAAAAATATCATCTAAAAGCAGAATCGGCTTTGTTTCTCGCAGGGTTTCAATCATTTCGAATTGCGCCAGACGAAGCGCCATCACAAATGATTTTTGCTGCCCTTGCGAGCCGAATTTTTTGATAGGATAAGTATCTATTTCAAATATATAATCGTCTTTATGGATGCCCTTCGTTGTCCGCTGGGCTTTTACATCGGCTTGTCTGTTCAGGCGAAACTCTTGAGGGAACTCACCGCTTGCTACTTCTGATTCATAAATAATTTCTACCTCTTCTCTGCCATCGCTGATAATTGCATAGTGTTTTTTGAAAATAGGAAGAAAAGTGTCTACAAAATTTCTTCGTTGTTTATAGATACGCAAAGCCAATTTCACCAGAGGGTCAGAGTAGGTATCCAATAAATCCTGATCGATGAAGTTTCGTTCGGCGAATATTTTCAGTAAACTGTTTCTCTGTTCTAAAATGCGGTTGTATTGTTGGTAATCATTCAGGTACTCATTATCCATTTGTGAGAGTACTCCGTCAAAAAACCGTCGTCTTTCGTCGCTTCCTTCTTTAATCAGTTCTGTATCATCTGGCGCAATTAATACTACCGGAAATTGACCAATATGGTCAGAAATCCGCTCATAAGGTTTCTTTTCGTGCATTAATATTTTACGCTGACCACGCTGAATAGAACAGGTAATCTGATGAGTACGGTTGTTTTTTTTGAAAACCCCATCAATCAGCATAAATTCAGCATCATGATTGATATTATGGGCATCCTGATGATGGATAGAACTTTTGCTTAAGGCAAGAAAATAGATGGAATCAAGCAGATTAGTTTTCCCACTTCCATTTTCACCAACAATACAGTTTACTTGTGAAGAGAAATTGTAAGAGGCTTCTTCGTAATTTTTAAAATTAGAGAGATAGATTTTTTCTAAAAACATTCTGCTAGTTTCAATGACCAATATTTAACGCTACGTTCAAATAATACGTACTACGAAATTAAGAAATTTTTCGCAAATTTTTACTTTATTTGTACGCTCACTTTACCTTAACCTATGCATTTATGAACAAAAACACCCTCCTTTATTTCATTGCCGCCGTAGCCGCTACCGGCGGACTCCTATTTGGTTTTGATACAGGCGTTATCAATGTAGCCCTCCCGTCTCTACGAGCCCGCTTTAACCCAAGTCCTGAAACAGAAGGCTGGATTGTAGGCGCTGTATTAGCAGGTGGTATGCTCGGGCCATTTATCAGCGGACCATTAACCGACGTATTGGGCAGAAAGAAAATTAACATCGTAGCATCACTGGTCTTTGTAGTAGGTTCAATTATTACTGCCGTTGCACCAAGTATTACTTTTTTGATTATCGGGCGCTTATTCTTAGGTTTAGCTATTGGTATTGTAGCCTCTACTGTACCTTTATATTTAGCTGAAATTGCCCCAACCAATATGCGCGGACAATTGGTAACTTTCTTCCAATTGGCTATTACACTAGGTATTCTTCTTTCTTATGTAGTTGGGTATTTCTTTGCCGAGCATGAAGATGGTTGGAGAAGTATGTTCTGGGCAGGCTTTGTCCCGGCAGCTATTTTGTTCTTGGGAATGTTATTCGTGCCTGAAAGTCCACGATGGTTAATCAGTAAAGGACGAGAGACCGAAGCTTTGGAAGTATTGAATCGCCTGCGTGACCCTGACCAGGCTAAACAAGAACTGGCTAATACGAAAAGAGTGATAGACAACGAAAAACATAATAAAGCAAGTTGGAAAATGCTATTCAGCAAACGCTTGCGTATTCCTTTATTTATTGCAATAGGCATTTTCTTTATTCAGCAGTTTTCGGGTATTAATGCGATTATCTATTTCTCGACCGATATCTTCAAAAATGTATTCCCGGAGGGAAATACGGCCGCTCTGGCGACGGTTGGGGTTGGAGTAACCAATTCACTAGCGACCATTTTTGCTATTATGTTCCTGGATAAATGGGGACGCAAGCCTTTATTATATACCGGACTCATTGGTACAGCCATCTGTTTATCAAGTGTAGGCTTGGCATTCTTCCTGAAAGATTCCTTAAATCCCGGCTTACAACAATTCATGTTGGTAGGTGGGGTATATACCTATATTATTTTCTTTGCCATTAGCCTAGGACCTTTAGGTTGGCTATTGATTTCGGAGATTTACCCATTAAAAATCAGAGGATTCGCGTCCAGTATGGGTAGTTTCAATCACTGGGTATTCGATTTTTGTGTAGCATATACCTTCCCGATTATGGCCGCTACCTCATTGGGCACCAATGGTGGTATCTTCGGCATTTATACCGTTGTAGTATTATTAGGACTACTTTTTGCCAAATTTATTGTTTTTGAAACCAAAGGTATGAGCCTGGAAGATATTGAGGAAAAATGGAAATATAGTTGATTTAAAGGGACGTAACTTTTTTACGTTATATTTTAATTCGGCTTTAATTCTTTTTTATTCAGTGGCTACAAAGACATTTATCTAGCATTCATCGACGGTTTATACGAGAATTTCTCGTTTTTTTACCAAAATCATATTTTGCTTTTATTAATAATAATGTCCTGAAAGAGGGGGGCTATCTAAAAAAAATACAAAATCCTTGCGTAAGATTTTGCTTTTGCAAATCAGAAGTATTAATTTTGCGTCCCAAAACGGGATGGTAATGTTTTATGTACAATTTCGTTTTAATCTATCTAAATTTTAAAATACTCCATAAATGGCTAATATTGGTAAAATCTCACAGATTATCGGACCCGTGGTTGACGTGAGTTTTGAGGGCAAAGGTTCGTTTATCCCCCCTATTCTTGATGCGTTGTCAGTAGAAAAGGCAAATGGTCAAAAAGTTATCCTTGAAGTACAACAACACCTTGGCGAAGACCGCGTACGTACCATTGCGATGGACGGTACTGAAGGTTTACAACGTGGTATGAGCGTTGCACACTTGGGAACACCGATTACTATGCCAACAGGCGATGCTATTAAAGGTCGTTTGTTCAACGTAGTTGGTGAAGCTATTGACGGTTTGGAGCAGGTAACTACTCCGGGTATGTCTATTCACCGCGCGGCACCGAAATTTGAAGAATTAGCAACTTCAACCGAAGTTCTTTTTACTGGTATCAAAGTAATTGATCTACTTGCCCCTTACGTAAAAGGTGGTAAAATCGGTTTGTTTGGTGGTGCGGGTGTAGGTAAAACCGTATTAATTCAGGAGTTGATTAACAATATTGCCAAAGCTTACGCAGGTCTTTCAGTATTTGCCGGTGTAGGTGAGCGTACACGTGAAGGAAATGACTTACTTCGTGAGATGATTGAATCTGGTATCGTGAAATACGGTGACGCATTCAAACACTCAATGGAAGAAGGTGGCTGGGATTTGAGTGTGGTAGATAAAGAAGCTTTGAAAGATTCACAAGCAACCTTTATCTTCGGTCAGATGAACGAGCCTCCGGGAGCACGTGCGCGTGTAGCTTTATCGGGTCTTACAGTTGCTGAGCACTTCCGTGACGGTGATGGCGAAGGCAAAGGTCGTGATATTCTTTTCTTTATCGATAATATCTTCCGCTTTACTCAAGCTGGTTCAGAGGTATCCGCTCTACTAGGTCGTATGCCATCTGCGGTAGGTTACCAACCAACCTTAGCCACTGAAATGGGTAATATGCAAGAGCGTATTGCTTCAACCAAACGTGGTTCAATTACATCGGTACAAGCGGTATATGTACCTGCCGATGACTTGACTGACCCTGCTCCTGCAACAACCTTTACCCACTTGGATGCTACAACGGTATTGAGCCGTAAAATCTCTGAGCTTGGTATCTATCCTGCGGTAGACCCTCTTGATTCTTCTTCACGTATTCTTTCTGCTGCTGTATTGGGCGATGCTCACTACAACACAGCACAACGTGTAAAAAATATCTTACAACGTTACAAAGAGTTACAAGACATCATCGCTATCCTTGGTTTGGAAGAGTTGTCAGAAGAAGATAAACTGGTTGTAGCACGTGCACGTCGTGTACAACGTTTCTTGTCTCAACCATTCTTCGTAGCTGAGCAGTTTACAGGTTTGAAAGGTGTATTGGTTGATATCAACGATACAATCAAAGGCTTTAACGAAATCATGGATGGATTGCATGACCGTCTTCCGGAAGCAGCTTTCAACTTAGTCGGAACAATCGAAGCTGCGGTTGAGAAAGGTGAAAAATTGATTGCTGAAGCGAACAAACAATAATCATGAATTTAGAAATAATTACCCCCGATAAAAAAGTCTATACTGGCGAAGTAAACGCTGTTTCTTTCCCTGGTAGCGAAGGTCGTTTTCAGGTTCTGAAAGACCATGCTCCTATTGTCAGTACACTTGCCAAAGGTGATTTGGTGATCGAAGCAAATGGTAAAAAACAAACATTTGTAGTAGATGGTGGCGTGGTAGAAGTAGTAAAAAACAAAATTCTGGTACTTGCCGAGGCAGTAGCTTAATTTTCTATATAACACTCAAAGAGGCGTGGACATCCATGCCTCTTTTGTTTTTTGTGGGAATGTGAGTAATTTTACTGAATGAATTACTAATATATATTGTTCATTTAAAGTGCCAGCGACTGAAGTCGCCGTCTAAGTTAACAATTGAATATTTTATTATGTAAGCCGGACTTAAGTCCGGCGATGTATGCAAAAAATACCTTTGTTACTTTAGCCACCGACTTAAGTCGGTGAAACACCAAGAACTTTCTTTCCAAATATGCTCATAGACAATCATGGCAGGCCCATCAATTATTTGAGGTTAGCAGTTACAGACCGTTGTAATCTGCGATGCTTTTATTGTATGCCCGAAGAAGGCATTCAGTATCTGCCCAAACCTCATTTGTTGAGCTATGAAGAAATGATTCGATTGGTAAGCATATTGGCAGAAATGGGTATCAGCAAGGTACGTATTACCGGAGGTGAGCCTTTTTTAAGAAGAGATATTATGCCTTTCCTCTGGAAATTATCAGAGATTGAAGGTATCAATAAAATCAATATTACCACTAATGGTGTATTAACAGCTCCTTTAGTGCCTGAATTAAAAAAACTGGGTGTCAGCTCAGTAAATCTGAGTTTAGACTCTCTTGACCGTCAGCGCTTTTATGAAATAACCCGAAGAGATGAATTTCCAAAGGTTTGGGAAACATTAGAGACGCTTTTAGCACACGATATTCCTGTAAAAATCAATACGGTAGTGATGTCAGGCAAGAACGATGAGGATATTCTCTCGATGGTAGAATTAGCGAGAGACCAGAACGTTTCCGTACGATTTATTGAAGAAATGCCTTTTAATGGTGCAGGGCTTCGCCCTGACCAGATTCAAAATTTCTGGAGTTATGGACGAATAATGGATTTAATCCGTTCGGTTTATCCTGAAATTTATCGATTGCAGGACGAGCCTAACTCTACTTCATATAATTATCAGATTCCGAACTTTAAGGGGAGCATCGGCGTGATTGCCGCTTTCAGCCGTACTTTTTGCGGTACTTGTAACCGTATAAGGGTAACTCCTACAGGCGTTTTTAAAACCTGTTTATATGATGATGGTGTTTTTAATATCCGTGATATGATGCGCCAGAAGCTTTCTGATGAGCAAATTAAGTCATTAATTAGCGAGGCCCTACAAAGTCGTGCCTTAGACGGTTTTGAGGCTGAGAGAAACCGCAAAAATCTGGTCTCAGAGTCTATGACTACTATTGGTGGTTGAATATATTATCCCTACGGGATACAGATATTCGGAAACATATTCTTACTACCGCGCGGCGGCCGCCGATATATCGTCCCTACGGGACTAAAGATATCCCGTTAGGGATGTTATATCGGTAGAAAAAAATAACCTATGAAAATCCAAGTTCATAGGGACGGTATATTAAACCTTTGAATAGTTTTACTTGAAAATTCTATTTTAAAATTTATTCCTTATAATTCTTAAATTTTCAAACGGGTCGCCGCAACGAAAACAAACACATGTTAAAAGCAGAGATGATTACCGATAAGGGAACAATGCTTATCGAATTCTATGAACAAGATGCTCCTATTGCAGTCAATAATTTTGTAACACTTGCTAAAAAAGGATTTTACGACGGTTTAAAATTCCACCGTGTGATTCCTGATTTTATGATTCAGGGAGGAGATCCAACCGGAACAGGCGCAGGTGGTCCAGGCTATACAATTGAGTGTGAATTAACCGGAAATAACCAGTATCACGATAAAGGGGTACTTTCAATGGCACACAGAGGCCGCAATACAGGCGGTTCGCAGTTTTTTATCTGCCACAACCGTACGAACACGGCTCACCTTGACCGTAACCATACTTGTTTCGGGAAAGTAGTAGAAGGTCTTGAAGTAGTTGATGCGATCCGCCAGGGAGATAAAATTCAAAAAATCAATATCACTGAGACAGAGGCTTAAGCTATAAGTCTTAATTATACTATTGGTATAAACTTTCAGGGTGGCAAATCAAATGCCACCCTGATTTTTTTATAAATGGTCTGTTCTTTGATTGGAAATTAAAGCCCTAGTATATTTCCGCTAAAATATCCACAAGCTTATCTGGCATTGAAAAGAAAGCAGAGTGGCTGCTTGGCAATTGAAAGATTTTTTCACAGCGCACATTTTTAGATAATTCTGTTTTGTTGAAATCCTTTGCTTTCGTGCAAAGAATATAATATTTCTTTATCCTACCGTAATTAGTTTCTGTCAATTTCACCGGAGTAGCCAGTACTGCGACTGGCCCCGGCCTAACATGAGACTTTGCATAGGCAATATCGGCTGCAGAACAATCATCATAGAGAAATTCTACGGCTTTTTCAAAATCAAGTGATACTGTTTTCTGGTCGTCAGAAATAATAAATGCTTTTGATAAGGGGGTTTGTCCATTAGGTGCGAATTTCCCTGCCAGACTAAATACCGATTCTCCATCATTCGGCAAAAAAGCATCTACAAAGGCCATAGAGGCTACTTTGTTTTTTCCAAGCGTTTCAGCGACTTGCGCCATGATGACACCTCCACTCGAATGCCCTACCAAGATAACCTGTCCTGATAGAGCATTTGCCGCAGCAACTACTTTCTGGACGCAGTCCTCTAAAGTTACATTACCTATTGGTGTAGCATCTGCTCCAAAACCCGGCAAATCAAACGTTTTTACTTTAAAGCCCTTGCCTTCTAATAAAGGCGTAACTTTATTGTAACACCAGGCACCATGCCATTGCCCACTGATTAAAATGTAAG
>CBIHRH010000079.1:0-11866 GCA_966212365.1 uncultured Emticicia sp.
ATTTAATGAGTGATTCGTAGTTTTTGTCTGAACTATGATTGGCCTGATTGTATTGATTTCGCTGATGTTTGGCTAGACGCGGCCTTCGACTTCGTTCAGGCACCGGGCTTGACTACTTGTTTTTTGTATAAATTAAAAGTATCAATTTAATTAATAATTGCGCCAAGCCCGACGCCTGAGCGGAGTCGAAGGCCCGCGGCAAAGCAAAAATCATTTAATTCTCCGCCAATATTTTTTTATTCTTCTCAAAATCATAAAGCGTCAGGTACCGTAATTCGTAATGGGTTTTCCAGTAATCCTGCAGGGCGTTGATGTAATCTCGTTTGGCCTGGTCTTTTTCCTGGAAAGCTATACTTAAATCGGTTATGCTGAGGTTGCCCAGCACGTAGCGGTCTTGGGCTATCTGATATTTTTCGGAGGCAATGCTATCAGCCTGGGCGGTCAAGCTTAGTTGATTGCGCAACATTTCAAAAAGTGTTACCTGTGTGTAAATCTCTTGTCTAAATGTCTGTTTCAATTGCTCTACCGTGTATTCGGTTAGTTTTTTCTGTGCTTCGGCTGTTTTGGTTCTTGATTTCGAGCGTCCCCAGTCCAGAATCGGAATATCTAATTGCAATTGTATTGATTCCTGACTTTGCGGTTTTTTATAGAGTTCCGGAATCTTCAAGCCTGTATTTGAGAAGCCTAAGCTGGCCGTTAAAGTCATATTCAGGCCATTATCTCCAATGGCTTTTGACACCACACGGTCGGCCTCCAGAAGCAGGCGACGGAACGAAATAGCATCCGAGCGATTTTCAAAGGCCTGTTCCAAAGCTATCTGATTAGAGATGGGTATGGCTGTAATTTCGTCAGGGACTACCAATTCTAATCTTGTGTCGCTCTGCAAACCTATGTAAGCTTTCAGATTGAGCGTGGCAATTTCTAAATCTCTTTTGGCTGTGGCAATGGCTTTTTGGGCTTTCAGTGATTCGAGTTGCAATTGCAGGATTTCGTTACGGGTCGTTTTGCCGATATCGTATTTTTCGTTGGCTATCTTTACGATGGTCTGTGTATTGCTCAGGTTGGTTTCTGCGATTTGCAGATTCACTTGCGCTAATAGGAGATTGAAAAAATATTCAGTCGATTTTACGGCAATGCGCTCCAACGATTCGATGAATACCTGACGGCTTTCGTCGTATTTGAGGGGTTCAATCTTCTTATCCCATTTCATGGGATTGAATCTCAGAATCGGCTGTGAGTAACCTATCGCAAAGGGTGTACTATTATAAAGCGTGTTTTTACGGGCAAAATCATCAAAACGTTGCAGTTCTGTGGTGGCATAAATTTGTCCACCCGTTTGCATGACTGATTGACTCAGGGATAAATTTAACGACGAATTATTATAACGCACCGGCTGAAACTGAATCGTGCCATCGGGTTGCACTACCTGTATGAACGAACGCGTAAAGGCAGGCAGATTCCCGTTTAAAGTCAACTGAGGTTTATAGTTCGACTGAAACGTGCGCCATTCCCAATATTTGGTTTCTTTAGTAGTGGCTGCCTGCCGTGCGGCAATAGACTGACCTTTGGCCATTTCCACCACTTCGGGTAGGGTGAGCTTGGTCACTCCCTGTGCTTTTGAGGCGTAGGTATGGGTCAGTAAGTAGGTAAGTAATATGTAAATTAGCTGTTTCATAAGTAATCGCGAATTTGTAAATGTGGGGCGAACGTCCCGTTCGCCAAAATCCGGCAGGATTTTATAAATTCTACTAAAAAGAATCCTTATTTTACCCCCGGTGCCAGCGACTGAAGTCGCCGTCTAAAATAACAAAGGAAAATTTTAGTAGTGTAAAGCGGACTTAAGCGACCGACGCCCGGTCCGCTTATATAAGATGATAATACCATTATTATCTTAGACGGCGACTTTAGTCGCTGAAAATAAGTTTGGCCTACTTAATCTCTAATTCTTTGGTGTTTTTGTATTCGCTCAGGTCTGTGATAATCACTGTTTCTCCGGCTTTGATGCCTTCTGTGATTTCTACGTAATCGAAGTTGGAAAGACCCAGTTTTACTGTACGTTTTTCGGCTTTACCGTCTTTTCTGAGTACGAATACGTCTTGCACGGTGGTGCCTTTAAAGGCGGGGCCGTTGGCTACCCGGACTACATTCTGTTGCGCTGCGGTAATCAGGAAGACTTCAACTTTTAGTTTCGGGCGAAGCAGGTCGGTGCTTTTGCTATCTAATGCCACATCGAAACTCAGGATATTGTTTTGTACTGATGGCTGAATATTGGTGAGGCTGCCGCGCAATTGTGTATTGTTGATGCGGATAATGACAGGCATACCTATTTTGACCTGGTCGGCATAATTATCTGAGATTGCACCGATGATTTTGAAGCTGCCTAAATCGGCCAGGCGAGCGAGGATTTCTCCCTCTGATACCTTTGAACCCAGATTTTTGTTGACATAGGTGAGTACACCCGGACGGGTGGCTATAATATTGGCCTTTTGGAGTTTGCTTTGGTACTCCATCAATTGTTTTTCCTGAATCTGGGCTGATAGTTCAGAATCTTTGATGTCGGCACGCATGGTTTGCTGCTTGATTCTGATGTCGTTTTCGAGTTGTTTTTTCTCGAGTTCGGCGATGCGGAGGTTCATTTCTGCCGTTTCGATGGCCTCGCGGGTGCCACCTCCGGCTTTTTGCAGGCGTTTGGCGTTTTCCACATCGGCGCGTAGGCTTGTGATTTTCATGGCCTTGATGGAGTCGTCGATTTTGAGATCGTAGAAGCTTTTGTCGAGGTCGAGGCGGAGTTTTACGATTTTGTTTTTCTTGAGGTCTACTTCGTCTTTTTCTTTGTCGAAGGTGAGTTGGGTGGCTTCTTTGTCGAGTTCGAGGATTTTTTCTCCGGCTTTTACCTGCGTTCCGGCATCTAATAGTACCTGTTGGATTACTGCGGTGATAGGGCTGGTGATTACCTGTTCAAATTCTGGTTGTACCTCGCCTGAAGCGGTGAGGGTATTTTCTACTGACCCCATTTCGGCCACAGCCGTTCTGATTTCGGATTTGCTGATAGAAGACGAGAGTGAGTTTCGTAGCCACCAGACAATCAAGGCAACCACTACGAGTGCCACCACACCAATCAACCAGTTTTTACTTTTCTGTTTCCGGACCTCAGTTATTGAGAGTTCTTTGTCCATAGCTTTTTCTATAATTTTGTATATGTGTTGAGGCTTATTGTACTGTTCATTTTTGAAACAAATACAATATAAGGTCTTCAATCAACGTGCCAAATGGTAAGTGGTTGATAGTGAGGGAGTTGGGTGATTTTGGGGTTTGGGAAAGTGTCCGGTTTTGGGACAGGGTGTGCGGTTTTGGGATGGAGGGAGTTCTCCAAGTCTTTTACTTTGAGTATGGGCGTTGAAGGTAGGCCGATTTCGCTTTAGCTAAAAATTTATTCAAATTACTATTAGAAAAGTAATTTAGCAAATACTTACATTATCTTAGAGCCAATAATTATAAACTCACTATGGAAATCAAACAAGGAGTCATTGCACTTCTTTCCAGTAAATATTCTGCGTTTTTTATTAGTACCATGATATTTTTGTTATTCTCTATGCCAACAAGGGGAATCAGCAGAGGCATGGTGAGTAGTGGTATCAAAGTAAATGGTTATCTTGATAAAGTTGCACATTTTGCTGCTTTCGCTGCATGGACTTTCTGTTGGCAATTTGTGTTTAAAAACTACCTTCAAACTTTTTTGATTGGTGTTATCTATGGTATTCTGCTTGAAGTATGGCAAGATAAATTACCTGGAAAATACAGGAGAACTTTCAGTTGGTATGATGGGCTGGCAGATGGCCTGGGCGTAGTAATGGGATTATTTGCGTATTTTATTATTCAGCTATTCTGAAAAATACAATTTTGTCGGTTCTTTGAATGAGTGGAAAAACACTAATATATTCCCTATTCAAAAGTGTCGAAAAAAAAGAATATACCTGAAATCTAATTTTAAGACTGTCTGTTTCCAGCTAAATATATCCGCACCCTACTTCCATTTTTAATGCAGAAATCCCATAACTAATGGCATGAAAATTGTTTTTTTAAGTAAAAAACCTTATCTTTTTGAATGTCGCGTAAAATTATCCATGCTGTTGTTTTGCTGAAAAATACTTTTGCCAAAGAGTATATTTCTATCGTATTGGCTAAGCATAATATTAAATTATTGGCTTCGCCTAAAAATACAAGCCAGGCGTTGATGCTGCTTGAACAACAAAAACCGGATTTGTTTATAGGCGAAGATGATTTTGAAACTACAGAAATCATTCTTACAAAACTTCTGAAAATCAATTCTTCTCTGAAAACCATCCTGTTGATTAATGAAAGTAGTATCGACGAAATTCTGGAATACTATAAACTTGGCGTGCTTGCTGTGTTAAGTATTAGTTCGCCGCATTTTGAATTGGGAGAGGCCATCAAGGCTGTGTTGCACGGTAATACGTATATTAGTACCGTTTATAAAAAATCTATTAAAAAGGATGAAATTAATACTACAGGTTTTTTAAAACTGCTGACTACCCGGGAAAAAGAAATCATGGATTTAATAGCCCGGGGCTATACAAATAATCAGCTGGCAGAAATACTAAAGATAAGTACCAACTCCGTTAACAATCATAGAGGAAATATCAGAAAGAAGCTCATGCTCAAAGGTGGCAAATCTCAATTACTGCAAATTGCTATAGAATTAAATAAGGCTTCTTATTAAAATAAAAACTAAATCTACTATGTTTGGTACAAAAAAGTACTAAATCGACTATTGTCTTAGGTGTCCGATAGTACATACCTTTGTCACATCAAGAAGGGTAATATGCCTTTTAAGAAAAATGTAATTGACTATAAAAAACATTATAACCTAAATTCCCAAAGCTGATGATTGTGACTGATGTTGATTTGACCTTTCAGTAATTTGCACCCGCAAAATTAAGAGAATCTAGTAAAATAAAGTGTTTTGAGCGCTGTGACTAATAATTAGCTTCTTATGCTATATTATTATTTCACCTTGACGATGTTGGAAAATACTATCCAGAAACTGGATTTTGGGCTTTTAACCCTGAAAATGCTGGTTTTCTGTCCGGAGTAATATGTGCTATTTGATTACTATATGCAATGATTATTCAATATGTGGATTGGAGTAGTCATGCTTATTTGTACAAAAAATAGGTTAGACAATCATTAAGAAAAGAACATAAAATGATCGGCATGTTGTGTAGCTGATCGGAGGGTTACTATTGCCTGTACTCTGACAAAATGCCTGTTTTTAATTAACAACCATATATAAGTTTAGGTAAACCGAAGATTACTAAAAGATTGAGAATGAAAAAACTCTACCAGCTACTAATACTATTATTTGCTTTACAAAATGTTTATGCGCAGACTAATACCTTTCCAACCAGCGGAAATGTTGGTATAGGAACTACCAGTCCGACATACCCGCTAGATATTCATGGCGGTACACAGAGGATATATAATGCCGCAGGGCCAGCCTATTTACGTATTGAAGGCACTGGCCTTGCTAGTTATACCGGCTCTTACATCATCCTTAATTCTGCTAATACAAGGGCTGGTGATACCTTTACAAAAGCAAGAATTGATGCCAACAGAGGAGTAGATAGCATAGCTAGCTTTCAGCTTTCACGTATGAACGGAGAAACTTATTCTGGTCTCTTTTATCGGTATGATGATCTCAGCGGACATAGATTTTTAACAGCTGATTCTCGTAGTGCTGCTACTACCGGAGAGGTAATGAGAATTTCTCCAGAAGGCCATGTGGGGATAGGCACATCTCTCCTGACTAACAGAGGCCTTGGATTAGCTACCCCTATTACCGGAGGTACCGTAGCTTATGGAATGCTTAATAACGGAACGGTGAAAAGTGATGTAACTGCCGGAGCCTACTTAAACTATTCACAATTAAATACCGAATCGGGCGCAACTTTTACCTTGCCGCTGGTTTCGCACTTTACAGCAGCACAAGGTACTGTTAATGCAGGTACTACTATTACTCACCAGATGGGCTACTGGGTTTCTTCTAATTTGACAAGCGCCGCTAATAACTATGGTTTCAGAGGATCATTACCTGCTGCAGCTGGTCGCTGGAACTTGTTTATGGATGGAACTGCTGATAACTATTTTGCCGGATACGTAGGTATTGGCACCTCATTCTCAGACAGCCAATACTGCCGGAACATTCAGATTGATGTCGGGGGCTTATTCAGGTAATAAAATGACGGGTGTTGTTTTTTCAACCACTAATACGCTTAATAACATAGCTTTAGGTGGAGGAACACTCCTCGGCGAGCCTGCCAATAACCTGTATTTTTATACTGGTCCGGGAGTTGGATCAGTGGCAGTCGGAACCAGCAGAATGAGTATCGATTCAGCAGGATTTGTTGGTATTCCGGCACCTACCAGAGGATTTACATTTCAGGTGAATCGAGCGATGAGCGCAACATCAGGCGGAACTACAGCAGTGGGTATCATTTCAGCCGGGCCAATACAAGCCGCCGGATTAACATCTACCAGATATTTTCAATCGACTGCTACAGTAGGAGCAGGTGCAACTACAGGTCAGGTTTTACACTTTTATGCTGCCCAGGGTACTTTTAGTAGTACCGCAACCGAACAAGTGGGCTTTAATGCCGGAACAACACTCATCGGCGCTACTAATAACTATGGTTTCAGAGGACAAATTAATGCAAGTACAGGTCGCTGGAATTTGTATATGGATGGTTCGGCAAACAACTATCTGAATGGAAATCTGGGTGTTGGATTTACAACTCCAACAGAAAAACTGGTTGTTCAGGGCAATGCCGTGTTCAGAGGAGATAGCACAGGAGCCAAGTTTTCTAATGACACTTACGGGGGAGGCAGGGTGTATTTGGCTATGGATGGAAAAGCTTCTAATGGAATAGGAGCAGGTGGTGATTATTTAATGGTTGAAAGATATACTAATTCAGATGCCTTTATCAGAAATAGCGGAAGTTTAGAATTAATAACTACCGGAGCTGAAGATATAACACTGACTGCCAACGGAAATTCTACGGTATTCAAATCAAACGGACAAATAGGCCTAGGCACTTCTACTATTCCGACTGGCTACAAAATGGCCATTGCCGGAAATATGATTGCCGAAAAAGTAAAAGTGAAAAAACAATCAAGCGGTTGGCCAGACTATGTTTTCAGTCCGGAATACAAGCTGCCAAGCCTTGAAGAAGTGGAGCAGTTTACGAAGAAAAACAGTCACTTGCCCGAAATACCATCTGCCAAAGAAATAGAAAAAGAAGGTCAGGACTTAGGCGAAATGAATCGCTTGCTTTTGAAAAAAGTAGAGGAGCTGACCCTTTATATAATAGATTTAAGGAAAGAAGTAAAAAAACAGAATGAAGAAATTGAAAAACTAAAAAATAAATAGAGAACTATTTAACAGCTGTTTATCTGACAACATAATCTTAAAATTGCTGAGAATGAGAAAAATCTACTTGTTGTTTTTAATATTAATTGCGTTACAAAAAAGTTTTGCACAGACTAATACATTTCCGACTAGTGGTAATGTTGGTATAGGAACTACCAGCCCAACATACCCATTGGATATTTATGGTAGCACGCAAAGGATATACAATACTATCGGGGCAGCTTATCTGCGCATTGAAGGAACTGGCCTAGCCAGTTATACCGGGTCATATATCTACCTTGGCTCGGCTAATACAAGAGCAGGTGATACCTTTACCAAAGCCAGAATTGATGCCAACAGAGGGGTAGACAGTACGACCAGTTTTCAATTATCCCGCATGAATGGGGAAACTTATTCGGGCCTCTTTTATCGGTATGACGACCCCTATGGACATCGGTTTTTAACCGCAGCATCCCGTACAGCCACTACTACTGGTGAGGCTATGAGAATCTCTCCAGAAGGTAGTGTGGGCATTGGTGGAACAGGATTTATAAACGCAGGTTTAAGAGTAGGCAGATCCATTTTAGATGTTAGTCCTATTGGTATAAAATCAGACGGACAAATTCAGGCTAATGTGCCCGATGGTTTTTATTTTCGCTCCGATGCCAATCGTGCACTTAGTGGTTCTGCTACCAGTATTACTCACTATTTTGCAGGTCAGTCAGCCATTGGTACGGTTACCAACCAGATGGGTTTTTCGGTTAATAGTAGTTTAGTAGGAGCTACCAATAACTACGGTTTTTTTGGTAATATACCCGCAGGAACCGGACGCTGGAACATGTATATGGCCGGAACTGCCAATAACTTCCTGAATGGAAAACTAGGTATGGGTACAACGAGTCTAGATGCAACCAACCTTAGTATTACCCTACCTTTAACAGGCAGTACAAACTTCAATTCATTGTATAACTTCGGGACAATCCAAAGTGATGTAACCGGACTGGCTTCTTATTTCAGATCATCAGCGAGTACACAAGCTTCTGCATTTAACTTAACGAGTCTTATCCACTATGGTGCTTTTCAGGGCACTATCGGTGCATCAAGTAGTGTAACCAATCAATTTGGTGTATATGTTGATGCCAGTATGATTGGAGCGACCAATAATTATGGAGTATATAGCGCAATTCCTGCAGGCACAGGCAGATGGAATCTTTATCTGGCTGGAGCAGCCAATAATTTTCTGGCAGGACGCTTGGGTATCGGAGCTACAAACTTATCTGACAGAAATTTAAGTTTGGCTTTACCACTCACGGGCGCTACTACGCATTATGCTTTCCTGAATGGTGGAGTTGTTCAGACGGATGTAACGAGTTCGGCCAGATATTTTAATACTATTGCCAACGTGGCTCCTTCAGCGAATGTTACAGATCTGATACATTTTATTGCTGAGTCTAATACTTTTGGCGCTGGTAGTACAGTAACTCATCAGACAGGTTTCTATGTGCCTTCTTCTTTATCCGCAGCCACTAATAACTATGCTTTCAGAGGCAATTTAGCAGCAGGAACCGGACGCTGGAATCTATATATGGCTGGCACCGCCAATAACTTCCTTGAAGGTAATCTGGGTATTGGAACCGGAATGTCAAGTCCGAATGCGCCATTGCAATTTGAGAATGCCTTAGCTAATAGAATCATTGTGCTAAATGAAGGTGCCAATAACGATCATCAGTTTTATGGATTGGGTATTAATTCATCTATGTTACGGTTTCAGATAGCTGGTACCGGAGGTGCTTATGGTTTTTATGCAGCTACGGGCGCTAGTGCCAGTAATGAGGTGGCACGTATTACCGGAACCGGGCGTTTGGGGATAGGAACAACTGCCCCGATTTCTGCCATTCATCTTAATGGAGCTTCCGGAAATGCTATCATAACTTTACAAAGACCTACTGCGGCCAGCTCAGCTATCGGAGCTTTAGGGTTTGCTAACGGAGCGAATAATTACCTGTCGGGGGTTACTTCTACCTACGGAACTGATTCTACACAAGCTTCCCTGTCATTCAGAGTCGGTACACCTAATGGCAACGTTTATTCAGTACCTGAAAGAATGCGGATAGATAAAGATGGTAATGTTGGTATTGGTACGTCAAATCCTCAGACTAAGCTTGAAGTTTCAGGCGCAACCAATACCAGTGGACTTCGGTTTACTAACCTTACGTCTGCTTCTACTCCTTCTGCTGCTAACGGGAAAGTGCTAACAGTAAACAGTACGGGTGATGTAGTGCTGGCAGATAATGGAGGAAGTATGACAACCTCAGATTTAAATACCTATAAAACATATTATACCGAAAGCCTGATGGCCAATGCCACCACACCAAGACGCTATGAAATTGCCAGGATTTTTACTGATGTAGCTGCCTGGTCTGCTACATCACCTGTAGAAATAGAATTAGATGAAATCTACTACGGTACAGGTGTTAAAAGAAAATATCAGGTGCTTTTCGGTTATCCTGATTCTTATAAATTAGTCCAGACCGATATATATACTGCGGGTGCTACTAGCCATAATAATTTCCAACTTACTGTCGGAACACCTGAGGTTATATCTGGAACGATTAAGTATTTACCGATTTATGTTGATCTCCGGAATTATGGAAGAGTAAGAGCCCTTATAAAAACTGGTAGAGCATTAAATGCCTCTAGTACAAGTGGCACTGGCGGAACCATCTACATCGATACCAATCCAACCCCGACTACCATTGCAGAATTTACTGCTGATAATACCGTTTCTTTTGCCAATGGTGCCGCTACCACGCTATTAACAGGTAATGTGGGTATAGGAGTGGTTGCTCCTACCAAACGTCTTGAACTGGGCGGCACAAGACCGACAGCCTTTGATTCGAATAATGGTACCATAAAAATGAAAGGTGATGCTGGTGGCTGGGCTATGAACTATGGTTTCAAAGGAAGTAGCGATACAGACTGGGGAGGTTTATGGGGTTTAGGCGGTGCTGATGCACTTACTCAATGGAGTATCGGGAAAGTTTATACGGATAATTTTCTGGTTGTAAAAAGTACAGGATTTGTAGGTGTTGGTACTTCAACACCTGCTTCGGAGCTTCATGTGAACGGAGATATAACTTTGAGTTCAGATGGGGTTACCGCCAGTTCAATCAAACCTTCTGTGAGTGTAAATGGTACAGCACGTACTTTGCGTTTTGACTACAGTTCATCATCAGCTACTGAAGGTTTCCAGTTTTATAACTCAAATTCATCTTCAAATCTGATGATGATTCAGGGAAATGGCAATGTGGGTGTGGGTACTTCGGCGCCAACGGCACTACTTCACGTAGAAAAGGGAATTGCCGGAAATTATGTGGGATTATTTAAAAATACAGATACAGGCACCTCATCTAATGGTTTAAGAGTGGATGTAGCTAATGCCAGCGCAACCAATACGATACAACGCTGGTATGCTGCCGATGCAGAAGTGATGCGCGTGCAGGCCGACGGAAAAGTGGCGCTTGGCGTTACAAGTGCCGTATCAAAACTACACGTAGCAGCTAATGCTACTGCCATTAATGCCGTCCAAACCATTGAAACCATTGGTGCCGGCGGTAGACCTTATTCACTTTACAAAGCTGAGGGCGGTAATTATGGCTATGTAGGTTACGGA
Organism: uncultured Emticicia sp.; assembly: GCA_966212365.1. GTDB lineage: Bacteria > Bacteroidota > Bacteroidia > Cytophagales > Spirosomataceae > Emticicia. The sequence continues at coordinate 11,100 of CBIHRH010000079.1, forward strand.
ATCAATGCTTCGGATGTGATGTCAGTATTTAATTATAAAAATGCTGCTTTACAATTTGGTACAAACTCAGCTACCAGAATGACCATTGATAATACGGGAGGCGTTGTAGTCGGAACATCGACCAGCAACGGTAGCCTATTAGTCAAAGGCAATGCTTCTATATTTACTATTGAAGGCACAGACCACAGCTATATGCAGTTTTATCCTCAAACCTATGCGGGTGGAAGAAAAGCCTATTTAGGCTTTCCAAATGCTGGTGCAACCACTATGATGCTGACCAATGAATTTACGAACGGGGCTATTCGCCTGAGAAATAATAATATCGATGCGATTAACATCAATAGCCTGGGTCAGGTGGGTATTAACACTTTAACTGTTCCTGCAGATTACAAGCTGGCGGTAGCAGGTAATATAATTGCTGAAAAAGTAAAAGTGAAAAAGCAATCGAGTGGTTGGCCAGACTATGTATTCAATGAGGAATATAAACTTCTGAGCCTGAAAGAAGTGGAGCAATTCACCAGAGAGAATAAACACCTGCCAGAAATTCCATCTGCGAAAGAAATAGAAAAAGAATGGCAGGATATAGGTGAAATGAACCGCCTCCTTCTGAAAAAAGTAGAGGAGTTGACCTTGTATGTAATTGAGCTGAAAAAGGACAATGAGAGACAAGACCAGGAAATCAAACAATTAAAAAAACATAAGAAATAAAACCGCTACAAGACTAATGAAGTATCTCATTTTTTTACTCACGCTTGTTACCATTACTT
>CBIHRH010000080.1:0-11564 GCA_966212365.1 uncultured Emticicia sp.
AAACGCCTTTGTAACCAATCTCAAAACTTTGTACTTTTTCAGGTTGGATATAAGGTACATTAGATTTCACCAGTTTGTCTTTGTGATTAGCCACAACTGTCGGGAATGGAACACCTTGTGCCAACTGAGCTCCGGCAGCACCACCAAATGCACCTACCGAAGCTACAGTAAATGAATTTTCGTAAGCACCCATACCCACTGAGTTTACCGGCGCACCACCTAGAATGATGATTGGTCCAACATTCAGCTTAATATATTGGTCGCCTATTACAGGATTACGGAAACCTGTCTGGTAAGAAGCTCTGATGTGATGATTATCGTTAGGAGAGAAAACCACAGACGCTCTTGGAGTAAAACGACCATCAAAATTTTCGTTTTTATCATAACGGCCTGATAAGGTAATTTTCAGCTTATTATTTATTAAAGATTTTGAAGCCTGCATAAATGCTCCATACTCATCGTTTGTCAGGTTTTTATCTTTATCATCAAATAGCGTTCCTTGTGTATCTAAGTAATATCTTCTGTAGTTAGCCCCTATCTGCAAATTCAATACTTTATTCAGATGTTGGCTGAAATCATACATGCCCTCGATATGTTTCAAACCGCAACGGCTGAAAATACCTGCACCGCTTAACCCTTGGGTTTTAATCAACTGCTCTTTAGCCGCATCAAATGCACTTGTGCCTGGTAGTATTCTACCCTGGTCTGCAAAAGCACGGGCGGCAGCGTGGTTTTGTCCGGTTACACCATTAATAGTACCATTAAAGGCAGCCGCATAACGTGTGAACCAGGTAGCATCCGCCTGCGCAGGAGCAACCGTATTACCATCCAAGCCTTTCACCCACATGCGATTAATCAACTGACCTAAAGAACGGCTATTGTACGAATCTTGTGAATCCTCCTGATTTGAATAGGCTCTCAGGTAGAAATTGCTTCCCTTTAATTCCAGACGATGTTGCATCATGTGGAAATTATTGATTACAAATCGGCTACTACCTGTATATTGTGCAATGCCTTCGCTATAATTGGCCTGATAGTTTGCTTCTAAATTATCAGTAATTCGGTAATACAACGAACCGTTTAATTTAAGACTATAAACGCCATATTGTGCTAAATCTTTTTCTTCATAACCTGTTCTAGATACACGACCGATGCCTGCAATGGTTTGCGCTACTTCGTCACCATAAATATTCAAAGCATTCTTACCTGGATTGTTCGGACCGCGATTAGCCACGGCAGTATTTGGGTCAATATCAGTATAGTCATTAGCATACCAGTCTGTTCCTTTCAGGTAAGACACATTTGCTTTGAAAGCGAAGCGGTTATTAAATGCTTTAGCATAACGCAACGCCAAATCATATACAGGTTTTGCACCAAGACCTGTACCATCGCTTATATGGTTTACACCAAATTTAGCTTGTGCGCTTAATCCCTGATAATCAAATGGATTTTTGCTGCGAATCTGCAAGAGTCCATTGAAAGCAATAGGACCATACAAAGCAGATGCCGCACCCGGAATCAACTCTACGCTTTCAACATCAATATCATGTGGGCCAAAAAGATTACCCATCGTAAAACCTAAACCTGCCGATTGATTATCAACACCATCTACCAGTTGTAAAAAACGGCTGTTCCCGGTGTTGTTAAACCCACGGGTATTAATCTGCTTATAGGTAAGGCTACTGGTTACCATATCAAGGCCTTTCATGTTAACTAAAGCATCATAGAAATTGGGCGAAGGGCTTTGTTGGATAGTTCTTGCATCCATTTTCTCGATGCTCACAGGCGAGCGTAAGATACTCTCTTCAATTCTTGAAGCAGAAACAACTACCTGGTTCAGGTCTTCAGCTCCCGCTTTTAAAGAGACATTTAATAGCGATGTTTCATTATTCACCACTACTTCCTGACGCTCGTAGCCAACCATTGATATGACTAAAGTAGCCGGAAGTGCTGTGCTTAACTCAAAATTACCCTCAGCGTTGGTGATAGTTCCAGCCACTTTCCCTTTGATAGCCACAGATACACCTACTAATGGTTTTTGGGTTTCAGCATCGGAGACTTTGCCCTTAATCACAGTTTTTTGAGCAAAAACTCCTGCTGAAATGAATAGTAGTAAAATTATATATGTAAAGATTTTTTTCATCAGAACTATTCAGGTTAAAAATAGGATTAGATTAGTTTTAATCCTCATTTTAACTTTTCCTCAGGTGATCGTAGCCCTGTGGTAAACGTGTATACCCATGGTTTACGATTCTTTCACCCAAGTACTCATAAAATGAGGGTTCGGCTGGCGTAACACTTGCCAGGCCATCAACATAGCGGTTGTATAAACAGAAAAGCGCCGCAATCAACACAGTATCATGAATCTCCATGTCTGTTGCTCCTTGCGCTTTAGCCTCAGCTATTGTTTCCGGTGTAACACTTTTTCCGCTTTTTTGTACCATTTTAGCAATTGTCAGTAAAACTTTCATTTTATCACTCACAGGCGCATTGGCTAAATCATGTTTTATCATTTCGCAGGTTTCCGATTCACCCAATAGTAAATCAGCAGCAGCCGTATGTGCCGATGTGCAGAATTTACACTCGTTGTTGTGCGATACGATTGTGGCTATTAACTCTCTTTCACCTTGCGTAAGAGAGCTTTCTCCTCTTAGCAGAATCTGTGTCAATTCACGGATAGGTGCTGCGGTATCCTGGCTGAACTCCAGTAAACCCGTAATACCGGGTAAATGGTCAGGAAGTGATATATGAGGCATAGTTTTAGACAATGGAAATCCTGTATTGGCTGATTTTGAGCCAATGGCAGTGATGATAAAAATAAACAGGGGAACCAGTAGAACTTAGCGAGGACGATTATAACCTAAAAAGGCCATTTTCTCACCCATTTCACGGTAGACCTCATTTTCTTTAGGAGCCCACGTGCCTAAGCCATCAACATAGCGATTAAACATACAGAATGCCGCCGCAATCAATACCGAATCATGAATTTCTTCATCGGTAGCACCTTCATTTCGGGCCGCTTCTACATCTGCTTCCAGCACATGTTTGCCGCCTTTTTGTACTTTTGCGGCAATATTAAGCAAAGCCCTTAGTTTAGGTGAAATGTCTGTTCGGACAAAATTCTGTTTGATATCATCTATTATAGATAAATCACAAGCTAAATGTGCTGCTGCCGCTGCTCCATGAGAAGTATGGCAGAAATGGCAATCATTCAGATGCGAAACGTAAGAAGCAATCAATTCCCGCTCACCACTTGTCAGCGTAGATGGTCCACGCAACAAGGTTTCCGCTAAATTCAATAGCGGTGCGGCTGTACGGGGATTATTGGTGAGAAGCCCTGAGATACCAGGCAACTCCTCGTTCAATAATTTAATATACGCCATAATCAGAAGCGGAAGGCATACGTCGCTGTAATCAGATAATCAGCAAACGCAGCATCGCCATGTTTCTTGCCTGCAGGGTCTTGCATATCACTCCATGATTTTATACGGTTACGTACCACAGCATACGGTACAGCAAATGTAAATGAGTGATGATGCGTATTCAAAATCAAACTAGGCTCTATAGAAACAATATAACCCGGACGACGACTACCCTCGCTATTACCTATTCTATCAATAGCCGGTAAACCTTCTACTCTACCACCAAGGGCAAATGAGATTCCTTTTTTAGGTACAATGGCATAGCTTACACCCGCACGGCCTGCAAATTGGTCAGGTACTGAGAAATTTGTAGCAGGGTTAACAGTTTTAGGACTGAACATGTAAAATCCATTGTAATAAACAGAAGCATTTTTGAATATGGTCTGATACCCTTGCAATTCAATGCTATATCCCCAGCCACTATCGCCTAATTGCATAGATTGGTCAAGGGCTTTACGCTGAATATATTCTTTTTTGTTTTTGTCTAATTTATGAAAATCTCCCTGCACATTAGCATCACCTGTTGGTGCTTTAATTCCCACACCTATTGCTATATTTCCTTTCAAATGTGTGGCTGGATTCAACAACCAATAGGTAGTTGACAAACGCATATCGCCTACGCCCTTTGAGTAAGTATGAAAACGCTTTTGCTCAGGATTAGCTTCAATTGAATTACCGTAATGTTCATATAAAGAAGAACGGTCATTTGCAATAACAGGAATATTCAACGCAAAACTCAAGCGGGGGTTTATTGCATAACTTAAACCAAAATCAAAAGCATGTGAGGTATTGATTACCTGAGTACCATTTTCTATACGTTCATGCTGCTCTTCTGTACCCACAAAATGACGGAATGAGTGTAAATAACGATAAGATGCTGAAAACTGAAACTGACCACCTTTCATCATAGAAGTGGTGCTGTTTGGATTACCAGTGGCAGAAGCCATGTGGCGAACAGCGATACAACCTTGAGAATTTGCGTTTAGTGATCCTAATAGCAGGACTAATGAGAAGATATAATATATTTTTTTCATTGAGAATACGTTTGAAAGAAAATGTAAAATAGGTTTTTATTTAAATTCCGGGCCTTATAGACCTGAGCCATCTGCTTTACCACGGGCAATTGCAGCCTGCCCGATTTTCTTACCATGCTCTAAGCCTGCTGAACAATCAAAACGGAAGTGGATTAACCCATAAACTCTTGAGTTAGATGCTTCCTGAGCCATAGCAGTCATTTTCTCCGCTTCTGCAGGGAAAATAGAACCTAATACAAATGCGGCTGCTCCAGAGAAAGTCGAGTGACCTGAGGTATACGACTGGAAATTTGGCAAACCTACCGAGGTTTTTAAACCAAACTGTTGCGGACGAGGATAATAATAATAGTTTTTAGTATCCCAACAAGCAATAGCGGCATCCATTTGCGAAGTTCCAAGCAATGCCTGAACACGTGCTGTAGCCAATTCGCTTAATTTATTCTGAAAGCATAAATTAGCTGCTGTTCTGTGCCAGTGTCCCGGAGGAGTATAACTTCCTGCACCATCTGACCAATAATTAGCAATACGGGCTTGTTCACGTGTCTGGCCTTTATCTATTTTTTTCAATTCATCGAGAGCCGTGTTAAATCCATCACTATCTAATGCCGGAGGAGGGCCCGGGCGCATAGCAATCATTGTGGCTTTGTCAAAGTTCCATGGCATTACCGTACCATAGTTTGGTAACATTGGCGGGCGTGCTGGAAGCTCCTGACTTAACCATTCTGATTTTAAACCGTTGGCTTTCGCATTGGCAATGGCCGCTGCATTTACTGTCTGGTTATTAGCACCAGACATACCATCAGTTTTTGCTCTACCCATTACTTTGGCGGCTACCGCTTTTCCTAAAGCATCACCTGCCGAAATATCTGAATCTACGTTCATTCCACCCCAGATACGAGCATTTTTTGCTTCCGCTAACTTTGCATCCAGTAAAGGTACTTCACCAGGAAACATAGCTACTAAGATGGTATACGAAGCAGCTGCCACAACAGCATCTTCTGATGGATAAGATGGTAAATCCGAAACAGGCAATAAAGTAGAAACCGACGCATCGTTTTTAGAAGGAGCCTTACGGTTATACTTATATTTATAATTCCAGGCAGCTACCAAGGCATCATATTGCGCTACACTTAGATAGGCTATGGCACGAGATACATAAGGAGGATTGGCAAAAGGGAACTTAGGATCAGCCAAAGGTTTGGTTGCATCAGGTACGGGATACTTACCTTCTGCATTAGAAGCAGGAGGAAGATTGTAACGAGCAGCTAACTCACGGGCGATTTCGTTCCAACGATATACAGCACCAGCACCCCAGTAAGCTACTGCTTTCTTGTTTTCAGGAGTGATGGTAGATATCGTAGTTTTCAATTTTGCAATCTCAGCCTGATATTCTGTAGAGCCGGCTGCTTTAGGCTCTGCCACAGCAACTTCGTCTGAACTGGCTAAAATATAAGTTTTCCAGGTACCGCCTTTTTCATCTAATTTGGCAGGAATGTAAGCCTCTCTTAGTGGGTCTTCCAAATCCTTGTTACAAGATGAAACAACTAAGCTAAAAGCAGCAAGAAGAATAAGTGATAAATGTATTTTTTTCATATTACGGCCCCTTGTTCGATAAGTGAACTGCCAGGGGAAGCATATTTTCTGTGATTAATCTTTTCTACAATTTTATTTTTTGGCATCCTCTGCCGACTTCGTCCTGAAGTTTATCTGATATAGGAAACCTGCCGATAAAGTGGTTGACTGACCCATATTCTGGCCGTCAATTACTCTTCTGGCCATTATAGTAAATCCAATGTTTTTAGGTTGGAACTTACCATAAAAACCTACTCCGGTAGATTTCATATTGTTTGTTGGGAAGGGCATATCATTGCGACGGATGTAGTCGCCACCAACACAGGTATTTTTATCAATGAAAAACTCTGCCTGAATACCTCTTTTATAATAACCAGCACGTGCAGCCACATCAGTTGCATTGGGTATTCTTACTTCATTGGTATTATAAACGCGGTCATCGGCCTGGTAAGCGTCTCTATCAACTTTGATATTACTACGGAAAATATAGCTCGCGTGTGCCGTAATATAAAAGCCTGAGCTATGCTTGTAGTGTGCTATTAAACGTGTAGTCAATGTTTTAGACCCGATTCCGATTGACATCGGTAAAAAGTCTTTCACATAATTACTTAAAGGTACTGAACCCCCTAATACACCATGAAGTGATAAGCCACTTTCAGTTTCTACCATATTATATTTTACAAATAACGATAAATCCTGGATTCCTTTCTGGCCCATCAGATTCCCTGCACTTGTCTTAGTCCATACATAAGGTACTCCGGCAAGAAGGTTCAATCTTTTGGTGATTCCATAAGCAATCATCGGCATAACGCTCTGGGTAGTATGAGTACCAATATTGAAATTTTCACGTTTCAGGTTATTCTCCCAATATTCCTTCCACTGGCTGTTCGAATACGTTGCTGCTATACAAATTGAATTTTTATTCATATAGATCGCATCATGAGGCATTTGGGCATTCGCATTAAGACACACACCACCTACCAACACAAGTATTAACTTGTAGAGTAATTTCATTTTTAAAATTTAGAGTTTTGGTTAAAAAACAGTCTTGTAAAACAGTGAATCCTGTAGTTCCCAAACACAGGTATACCATCAGGCGAGTTTAATCCGTCTATGGAAAAATATACATGCGTATGGGCTATAAACCTACACGATTTACCAAAAAGAGTGTTGATTTGAGCGGAAATTCTTATCATTAGACGACGAAGCCAATACTTTGCCCATCAATGACAAAAATTGTAGAAAAGATAAATCTGTTTTTAAACCAAATCCGGCGGAGGAGAATGAACCAATTTTGTTGAAGCAGGAACGAATTCCTGGTACGTGTAGATTTTTAACGGGAGGTCTTCAATCCAAAAATAAGCAATTGTGTGAGTATTGAATTGAGTATAATCTTTAGTGAGATTCTTAAAGAAATTAAGTGCTTTTTTACCCGGACTCGTTGGTTCATCGCTCACATGTTTTTTTACCTGTTGCAATAAACTGAACACGTTTTCACGGCTTGCATTTTCTTTGGTGCAATACGTGTAAAGGGTGTCATTCGAAAACTTACGTTGAGTAGTACGGAAGAAATCGCCTTTGAAGATAATCAAACCATCTGTTTCTTCTGATTCGTTCCAACTGGCTAAGTAAGGAATGGCCATGGGCACTTTCATCACCAGTTGTTCGCCCTTCTCCTCATAAAATACGTTCGGCTGCACCATACGTTGTTCCTGCCATTTATCCATCATGAAGACAAATGTAGAGCCAAGTATATTACAGATTAGTAATATCAGGAGTGATATGGAAGCGACTCGTTTCAGTAGTAGTTTTGGTTCATGCAACAAATTAATCAAATAAATTGAAATTTTCCAACAAGTTTTTACATTTTATTAATTTTTGGCAAATGAATATTTTTCTTGATTGCCAGTGTACGAATACCAAAAATGGCCAATACAGTGATTATATCTATAATTTCGGCAGAAATATTTAATCGCTGAAGAGCAAAAAACAGACTCCCTCCTATGATGCAAACTGTGGCATATAATTGACCTGTCCGGAAAAGCGCCGGGATTTCGTTTAATAGAATATCTCTTATCACACCGCCAAAGCAGGCAGTAATTGTTCCTAAGATTATACAAGATGGAACATTGAGTTGTGCAGCTATCCCCTCCTGTATACCTCTGAGCGCAAAAAAGCCAAGTCCGAGAGAGTCAAAGAAAGTAAGAGTTTTATCCAAATGATCAATTTTGCTTCTGAAAAGAACGGTAACTGCAGTTGCCGCGATTATTAATAGAATAATTGAAGAATCCAGAATCCATCTCACAGGCAGGTGCCCTATCAACATATCCCGCACAGTTCCTCCGCCAACTGAGGTAACAAAAGCGATAACCAGAAGGCCGAAGATATCTAAATCTTTGCGCATAGCAGCTAAAGTACCCGAAGCAGCAAAGGCAATTGTTCCTCCAATATTAATAAAGGTGAAAAATTCCATAGGTTTTCTTAATTTTGCTGTAAAATTAGCTAGAAAAACGTCAACCCAACGTTTTCTGTTAAAATAGCTACATGCGCATAGACCAGGACACAGTCCAACAGATTATTCAGGCCGCCGATATAGTGGAAGTAGTGGGCGATTATGTTTCTCTCAAAAAACGGGGAGCAAACATGATAGCCTGTTGCCCTTTTCATAATGAAAAAACGCCTTCATTCTCTGTTTCTCCGTCTAAAGGTATCTATAAATGTTTTGGTTGTGGCAAAGCCGGAGACTCTGTGAGGTTTGTAATGGATATTGAAGGAATAGGTTATCCTGAGGCGCTTAAGCATTTAGCGAAGAAATACGGAATTGAGGTAAGTGAGAAAGAAGTAACGAGCGAAGAGCAACAAACCCAGAATGAAAAAGAGAGTTTGTTCATAGCATTAGACTTCGCCAATAAATATTATCAGGATCAGCTCTGGAAAACCTCGGAAGGTGAAAGTATCGGACAGAGTTATTTTAAAGAGAGAGGATTTAACCACCAGATTATTCGGAAATTTGATTTAGGCTATAGTCCTGACGGTTGGGATACTTTTACTAAGCACGCCTTAAAAAGCGGTTTTTCACTTGATATTCTTGAAAAAGCCGGCCTAACCATTATCAAAGAAGGCAAAGACCCGATTGACCGTTTCAGAGGCCGGGTGATTTTCCCAATCCATAATGTAGCCGGGAAAGCCATCGCATTTGGTGCAAGAATCCTGAAAAAAGACCCTAATTCTCCTAAATATCTCAACTCGCCTGAAACAGCAGTTTACCATAAGAGCTTTATTGTTTATGGTATTGCGCAGGCTAAAAACCCTATTCGTCAGGAAGAAAATTGCTATCTGGTAGAGGGTTATACTGATGTAGTCTCGCTTAACCAGGCAGGCATTGAAAACGTGGTGGCTTCTTCAGGCACTTCTCTTACTAAGGAGCAGATTCAGCTAATCAGACGCTTTACTGATAATGTAACCGTATTATACGATGGTGATGCGGCAGGTATCAAAGCCTCTTTACGTGGGATTGACATTATTCTGGAAGAAGGTTTAAATGTAAAGGCTGTAGTATTTCCTGATGGCGACGACCCCGATAGCTTTGTGCAAAAGGTAGGTAGCCAGGCATTCAAGGATTATGTCAAAAACACCCAGAAGGATTTCATTCGTTTCAAAACTGAAATCTCACTCAAAGATGTAGGCAATGATCCTATCAGACGAGCTGAGTTAATCAAAGACCTGGTTGAAACCATTTCTAAGATTCCTGATTCTATCAAGCGCTCGGTGTTTTATAAAGAAGTTGCATCTTTATTGAGCATTGATGAACATATACTGATTACAGAGGGCAACAAAATCTTTCAGAAAAAAGCGCACGATTCTGAAAAAGAAAGACAAAGGCAACAGCGAACCCAATCAATTGCTGATGTTAATATTCCGGTTGAAGCGTTTATACCTGCCGATTATGAATATCAGGAGTTTGTTGAGGTAAAACCTGCGAAAGAAAGAACCAGTTTATCTTATCACGAAGAGGAATGCGTGAGACTATTGGTTTGTTATGGTAGTAATATTCTGGAGAGAAATGTAATTGAAAATATAGACTTTACGCTGACAGATTATATTTTCAACGAGATAAAAGATATGGAGTTTGAAACACCATCGTATGGCAAAATACTCAATATCTGTCGGGATTTTCATCAAAAAGGGCAAATACCCGAAACTTTGTATTTCACGAGCCATCAGGATAATGAAATACAGATGCAAACAATTACCTGGCTTTCGTCGCCTTATGTATTAAGTGAAAACTGGCAAAAACATGAAATTTATGTTCCGGTTGAAGCTGATAAATTAGCCGACATGGCCTATACAAATATTTTAAGATTGAAAAAAAGTCGGGTTGAATCTGAAATGAAAAAATTAGACGCTGAACTTGGAGAAGCTGAATCGTTTGAGGTACAGGAGCAGATACTAATAAAAATGATGCAACTCAAAGATACCGTTAAGAAATTAGCTCAACTGCTGGGTACGGTTGTACAAGGATAAACTCATTCACACAATAAAGAAAAATGATAAAAGATATAGATTTTTCACCCGAATTTGAATTTGCCACCTCCAGAAGTGGAGGGCCGGGTGGACAGAATGTAAATAAAGTAGAAACCAAAGTAGAATTACGGTTTGATATTCAAACCTCTGCCCTACTATCTGATGCGCAAAAACAGCGACTGCTTGAAAAGCTACAGAATCAGATAGTTCAGGATACAATATTGGTAATAACCGCGCAGGAAAAACGCAGCCAACTACAAAATAAAGAGTTAGCCATTCAGAAATTTTATAAGGTAGTAGAAAAGGCATTACATGAGCGAAAAAAAAGAGTAGCAACCAAACCTAGTGGAGAAGCGGTTGAGAAAAGATTAAAGTCTAAGAAGATAGAATCAGAGAAAAAAGCCACCAGAAAACAGAAGATAGAATATTAATTGACCGTAGAATAAAAAAACGGCTATTCGTATATTGAAAGAGGATTAAATATTTATTAACTGCTAATATCTTCGCATAAGAATCGTTTTCTTTGCAGGAAATATATCCAACAGCCGAATGAAAAGAATACTCGTCTACTTATTCATCTCACTTTTTTTAAGTTCATGCGACTGGTTTGATAAGCCTGACCCCGATCCACAAAATCCAATACTTCCAGAATACGAAACTACCCCGACAATAGCCACACTTTCATCAAATATAGCCAATGAGGCCTCCGGTGTTTGTGATAGCCGTAGTATGCCGGGCAATATATGGGCTGAGGAAGATGGTGATAATCCAAACAAAATCTATTTGTTTTCTCATCAAGGGCAATATAAGGGAGCTATACAAATGCCATTCCCTAATCGGGATTGGGAGGATATATCGATAGGTCCCGGACCGGAAGATGGCAAAAACTACTTATATCTTGCCGAAATTGGTGATAATGCAGCAGTATACGACAATAAATATTATGTCTATCGTTTTATTGAGCCGCAGTCATTAAATCAGTCAGTTACAGCCTTTGATCGTATTTCTTTTC
>CBIHRH010000081.1:0-11529 GCA_966212365.1 uncultured Emticicia sp.
TGATGTATATAAAGATTTCAGACAAGAAAAGTCACCTAAATCTCAGGCAGGAGGGCATATTCAGCTAGAGTTTCTTGAGTATGAAAAAGAGAATACGGCTATGCTTAATCGCACACTTGAATTGATTCAGCAAGTATTACAGGAAGGGTATAGCCAGGGTGATATAGCTATTTTATGCCGACGGAATAAAGAATCTGCTTTAGTTGCTAATTTTCTGACAAATGAAGGCTATCAGATTATTTCCCGTGATTCTTTGCTGCTTAAGAACTCTTCAACGGTTCGCTTGTTAGTGGCTTTTATGCAGATTATCAATCAGCCTGATAACCGTCTGGTGAAATCAGAAGCAGCGTATTTATTCTATAAGACTATTTTGCATCGCATACCTTATAGCCAGACCAATACCGAAATTGCCGAAGCGGTAGAAGCAAGCGACCCATTCGTATTTTATCAGATTTTTGCCAGATATGGGTATCGCCTTGACCCGATTACTATGATAAAATCAGGCATCTATGAATTAGCCGAGAAAATTATTGATGCCTTTGATTTATTTAACCGCACCAACCAGAAAAACTATCTGTTCCGGTTTTTAGATGTGGTATTAAATTATAGTCTGAAAGAAAGTAACCACCTACAGGATTTTCTTGTTTATTGGGAAGAGAAAAAGGATAGTCCCAGTCTATCAGTCAAATCTCCTGCCGAGCAGGATGCTATTACTATTACCACCATTCACCGCTCAAAAGGGCTTGAATACCCTGTAGTGATTATCCCTTACGCCCATTGGTCGTTAAAGCCAATGGCTTATACCGAATTGTGGAGTGATTTAGAAGTGTTAAATTATGAAGAACTTTCATCTAAATCAGAAGACGGATTTTCAAGACTTCTCTCCTCCCCCATCAAGTTTAGTGAAAGATTAAGCATGACAGATCTGGTTGGGCAATATAAGGATGAAATGCAGGCTACTTTCCTTGAAAATCTGAATATGGTATATGTGGCTTTTACCAGAGCTGCCGACAAATTGTTCGTGATTTCACAGAAAAACCATTACAAAAAAGTACAGGGTGTAGGTGAGCTAATTAAAGATTTTCTGACGATGGAAAGGCTATTTGACCCTGAATCGAATCTATATGAAGTTAATAAGGGTAGTTTTATCAAAAAAGCCTCCAATAAGCCGGTTGAGGAAGATAAGATATATTTAAAGAGAATCATCAGCGAAGACCGTAGTGATCGACTAAGATTAAGAAGACTATCTGAAAAAATATTTGATACCGAAACCCTTGAGAAAAGTAAGGATAAATACAATAAAGTACGGGCAGCCTTTGCTAAAATCCGTACTCAAAATGATATACCTAATGCGTTAAGGGAGTTGGAGTTTGAGGGAGTTATAAGCCCAAAAGAAGGAGGAAAAATGAGAGATGCCATCGAAACTATCATTAATTTACATCCACTAACTCCGCTATTTGATGAAGATTTAATTATTGAAAACGAAAGAGAAATCTTACTACCTAACGGAGATATAGAACGCCCTGACCGGGTGGTAATTAAAGACGATATGGTATATATCATTAACTATAAACCAGGACGTAGTAACGACTTTTTCCAGAAAGAAAGAGATATTAAACAAATAAGAGATTTCGGTAAACTCTACCAGCAAATGGGTTCTGAAAATCTTAAATTAATGATAGTTTATCTGGAATCTGTTGATGTGATTAGTGTTTCATTATAGAGGATAGTTTTACCACGGAGTGCCACAGAGTTTTGCACTGAGTTACACGAAGTTTTTATGTTTACTGTGATACTCTGTGCAAAACCGGGCGACGGTCGCTCAGTCTGACTCCGTGGTTAATATTGCCAAAATATTAACTTCCAAAAAGATTCTTTCCGATAAATGCATTTCTGAATTTGCCATTTGGGTCATACTGAGCTATCAGTTTTTTGAAATCATCCAGTTTTTCAATACGAGACTGCAAAACCTGTGGAGATATCGTAAATAATTTAGCCCAATGCGGACGGGCATTGAAAGGCGCCAATTGTTGCTCAATTAGTGGCAATAATTTCATAACTGCATCTTTCTCCTGTTTCCAGGTAAAGTGAATAATGGCACAAGCCTGTTTATACCCCGGACTCATCCATAATTCATCAGCCGCCATTGTGCGTACTTCTGTAATAAACAAATGTGGGGTTATCTGCTCGTGCAATTTTTCAACTGCCATCATGGCTTTATAGCCGTGTTCTAAAGGCACAAAGTATTCAGCTTGTAATTCTTTGCCACTACTTGGAGTAAAACCCATACGGAAGTGCGGCATACGCTCATACCAAGGGCCTTTTACGCCCATTTGTTCAGTACAGTTTTCTGCCGAAAGGGCCTCTATCGGGTGGACATTCTTACTATATGCTTTTGCTCCATAAAATTCGGGAGCAATCGTAGTAGTATCAGTTTCTTCAAAGCGGCTTTTTATCCATACCTCATTCACATTCTTATTACTCCAGTCGGTAAATAAACTCACACTATAACCGCTCGACATGATGGCCTCGAAATTCTTTTCCAACTCAGCCATAGGTAAATCCTTATACACCACCTGTTTCATACTAAAGGCAGGTTGTAGTTTAAGTGTCAGCTTGGTTACTACTCCCAATGCTCCTAAGCCTACTACTGCGCCATGAAACGCATCACCGTCTTTAGCTTCTGAAAGATTTACTATATTTCCATTGGCATCCACAAATTCTATAGCTGATACTGCTGTAGCCAGATTACCATTTTTTACCCCTGAACCGTGCGTAGCAGTTGCACAGGCCCCGGCAATAGAGATATGAGGCAATGAAGCCAGATTATGCAGAGCAAAACCTTTATCGTCCAGATACTTACACAATTCTCCATACTTTATCCCTCCTTCTACCGTAACCGTGCTGTTGGCTTTATCTAAAGAAACTATTTTATTCAGCCCTGCTGATGATATCTGGTTATCCAAACTATCTGCTATTGTATTAAAAGAGTGTTTAGAGCCTAATGCTCGAAGCTTATCATACTTCTTTACCATTTCCTGCACCTCTTCTACCGTTTTAGGGGTATAAACATTGTCGGTGCTATAGGTTAAGTTACCTGCCCAGTTGGTTCGGGTTTCTCTTTCTTTACAAGCCATTAATTGTGAAATTATACTTCCTGTAACCAAGGCGGAAGATGTCTTAAGAAATGTTCTCTTGTTCATAGGTTTTTAGGGTACACAGTATAAATGAGTAGACAAGCAAGTTATAGAAATATTGCGTAAATGCAAAAAGCCAGCGTTTTTGTTATATAAAATTAATCTAAGCTCTAAAAGCCTACAAGGGTGACAAGTACGTATACCTGCCACCCTTGTTTTTCATCGGATTTTACCTTAATAACTTATTCTATTATTCGTCAGCTGCTTTTTCTTCTCTTCTTTCATCCCATTTTCCCCAACGATTTCTCATTCTTTGTTTAAATTCGTTGCGCTCTTCGGGATTCATTTTATCCCAGCGTTCAGCCATCCTATATTTCCAGAATTGGGCCCCACCCCAATGTCCACCGCCCCAGTGTCCGCCACGAAAACCACCAAATAGGATTTTCGATAATACTAAAAGACCCAGCGCCTGAGCAAAAGTAATAACCCCTAAACCAAATATACCTGGTATGAGCCAGTTCCAGAGACTCATTACTACAAATCCACCGAGAAGCACAAAAGCCACGATGAAAATAAAACCTTTAGCAAACCAAAATCTAAACCTTCTCATTTTTTTATCTATTTAATGGGCGAACAAACGCCCTTGATTGAATACTATTTAAATTGTTAATTGTTCGATTCAAACGATTACAGAAATAAATCTTCATACAAATATCGAAGCTTATCTCTGAGAAATAACACAGCCTGCCGTTTCTCCGAAATCAGTTCGCTGACTTTTACGCCTGTCATCGCTGAAATTTCTTTGAATGATTTATCTTCCAATTCATGCATTTCAAAGACAAAGCGCTGATGACCTGGTAATTCTTCTAAAGCTTCCGAAAGAGCTTCCAAAATAGTTTCCTGCATCATAGGGTCCTGGGCAGATGAATCAGGAAGCATATCAAATAAGGATAATGCTTCTTCATCTTCACCTATTCCCTGCATTATTTCTTCTAGAGCATCTGTCTTTTTTCTGCGATAAAAGTCGTTGATTTTATTTCGGGCCACTGTAAACAACCAGCCAACAGTCTGGTCGATAGGTTTAGTTAATCTGTACATTTCTACCAGTTCATAAAAGACCTCCTGTAGCACATCTTCGGCATCAGACAAAGAGGGTACCCGCTGCCGGATAAATCCTAACAGTCGTTGTCTTTCGCCGCTGATGGTTTGCTGAATTTCGTTATTTTGTTCGGTAGTTGTCATCAATCATCTAAACATAGCCGTTTGATTTTGAAGACGCTACGAAAGGGTTTTTATGTAATTTTAGGGATGAGTGGTAAATAATATTTACAAGCGGTAAATTTTGACAGCCTATTTAAACCGGAAAAGATGATAGCTAGAACCAATTTACTTTAGGAGAAAGAAATAAAAATGAGGATAGATTTTAGATGATGAAGTTGGGCTCTTTAAAAAAGAGGGTGTCTTAAAAGTCAAGGGGTGCAAAATATTATTTGGCCAAGCGCGACCCCACACCCTAAATCCCTCTCCCCAACAGTGGGGAGAGGGACTTTTAAGCCCTTCCCCATTGTTGGGTCGGACCGCTGAAGCGGAAGGGTTGGGATGGGGTTTTTGCAAAATATTATTTTGCGAGAAAAACTTTTTAGACACCTTCTTAAAGTACTATTATTTATTCATTCCGGTCATATTGCCTTTCACTTCCCAGGGTTTTGAGGTGAGTTCACGGAATTCGCTGATTTTTCCATTGGCAAATTTAAAATGATGACTGAAGTTTGATCCCCAGATTTTTCCGTCAGCTTTTGACTTCCACTCTACCCTTATAAAAGCAAAAACATCATCTCCATCAGCACCAAAACGATAAGGTTCAAACTTCAATACTTGCCCAAACTCTGCTATCTCTTTAAAAAACATAGGAATCTCGTTTTTAGATGTATAAACCTTAGGATTCTTCACCCCAGGATTATCCAATACATCCCATGTTACTTTGTCGTTGATGTTGGCAACAATTCCATTCACATCGCCTTTTGAAAAGGCCTGATAGATATTCATAACTGTCTGTGTATTAGGATTTTCTAAAAACCCATAGCCAATCTGACGAAGTATCTCTTTAGGATTTGAAGAAGAATGAGAGGTACCTAAACCTTTTTCATTAAATGTTACAATATCAATATCCTTATACCAGATTTTCTTTCCTGAAGGCGGAAGCATCCCAAATACGGAAGCAGTATTAGTTCCAATGACTTCAACCTCCACTATTGCCCGGTTTCCATCTACTATTACATTATTAACTTTAAACATAATATCCGGTGCCATACTCATAAACATTTTGTACGCTTCAATGGAGGTATCAAGACCTTTAATAGGGGTTGGTCCGGCAGCATAGTCGATAAAATCGGGCGTACAAACGGTCTTGAAGGTGGCAAAATCTCTTTTGTTCAGGCTTTCATAAGCGGTCATCGTATTTTTTCTGATGAGCTCAGGAGATTGCGCAGCAGACGAGAATGCAACAAAAAGAGTTAGAACGGAAAGTAATTTGATAATTTTCATTGTTTGATTGAATTTAAAAAATTGATAAAAATGATAATTGATAGAATTCATTAGATAAAAAGGGCTTCATACTGAATAGTATCGAATGCCGAGCGACCTTTCACGGGTTTTCCATTTTCAAAGTCCCATATCATAATCCAGTTATTGATGTATTCCTGGCCGGAGGTCTTTACACGAACACCATGTTTGCCCGAAGCGACAACAGTATTACCTTCAGCCAGATAGTTGTCTACTTCAAAATGAGTTGTGTCTATTTTCTCTCCCAGTTTTTCGAAAAAGCTTAAAAAACCTGATTTCCCGACAAACGTTCCGCCTTGTGGAAGAATAGTCGGATTAGAAGGGTCAGTCCAGGTAAACTCATCGGTAACGGTGTCTAAAATGAATGGGATGTTTCCTTGTCCGAAGGCGTGGTAAATAGCCTCGACGGTTTCTTTCTCAGTTTTCATTGTTTTAATACCTCCTGCCCCAATGGAGAATTTTTGTTTAGTTAATAGAGGCGTTTAATGATTTTGTTAGTTTTTCTTGCTCTGTCTCAATTACGGGCATCGAGGTTTGATTTTAGTTTTTTTGGCAAAAAGATACCCTGCAACCAAAAATTAATTTGGCTGTCTTTAAGTAGGTCTTGGCTGATAATTATCGGAGTTTTATAACATGAATTAGCCTACCAACAAACGCGCTGATAAAACGATGATTTAATTTTAAGAAGAAGATTGTAAATAAGTGTTCATAGAATTTCAAGAATTAGGTTTAATTAAATTAGATTTTGGCATACATACAATTGCGATCAGAATTTGGATTTCAAAAACAGAAAAAATTTAAAATCTTTTTTGAACCGCTTTCTAATGCATACTTACACAGGTTTTGAAAATCTGGATTTAAGAAAAACGAAAATTTAATTAACCAATTGATTAACAGCCCATTGCACCAATAAAGTAATGCAATAAAAAAGCCACATCTTTCTGTATGTAGCTAATAAAATACTATAAATCTGATAAATTTTTAAGCAGCTATGCGCTGAATCAGGGCCTTTACATAAGGCAAATGTTGAGATGTATTTTTAATAGTATGAACCGTATTTTCAGGAATATCCAGATAATCTCCGGCTTGCAGGTGGATTATCTCCCCTCCGATGTTGCAGACACAACTTCCTTCTAAAATAAAGAAACTCTCATGAAATTCTTCTTCATGATGCTCGGTTTCGCTCAATTCATCTTCTAACCATGCCAGACATAATTGGTGCTTGGGTTGGTCTATCAGGAATTTAAGTTTCATGATACCAAATTCCTGGTCAGGTTGTTGGTCTTTTAATAATTCATTCCAGGTATTTAAATCAGAATATTTGCTTACTTTAGGATTATCGGCTAAGTTCAGTTTTTGTTCTTTACTTAATTCTTTAATGAAATCAAGAGTTTTCGCTTTTACTTCTTTGTTTGGTTTAGCAAACGAATACTTTCCTAGTGCTGCTAAAGTTTGCCGGATTTTCTGCTCTATTTCAGGATACTCCTTCGCCCAATCATTCACCCTATTGACGTCTTCTGTGGGTAATAAATCCAGGCAAAATTCATCAATAATCCCTGATTCGAGTATATTTTTTACATTTTCCATTTCAATTTCCTAATTTTTCTCTTAAATAATTCAATGCCGTTCTGGTTCGGGTTTTCACCGTTCCTAAAGGCAAGTCTAGTTTTTCGGCAGTTTCCTGCTGTGTATATCCCCAATAGTAAATCATGTCTATTACCTGCCTGAGCGCAAAATCCATCCTGGCAATCTGCTCTTTGATGAAAAATTCTTCGGGTTCTTCAGGAGATACACTTATCCATGTACTATATACACTGGTTTCTGAATTTTGGATTTCGATGTACTCAATATTTTTTACTGTCCGCAAATGATTCAAAGCTGTATTGCGGGCAATGTTTAGCATCCATGTAAACAGACGACCTTTTTCGGCATCGTAACTCTCAATGCTTTTCCAGATTTTTACGAATGAATCTTGCAGCAGATTTTCAGCTTCTTCAATATCATTTACGATTTTCAGCAGAATTCCATATAGGGCAGCATGATATTTATCGTAAAGTTCGGCAAATGCTTTCTCTTCACGATTTTTCAGTCGATTTACAAAGGATATTTCGCTTTCCAGCAGCAAAGGCTTAAGTAAGGAGGGTTTAACAATAAAGTAAAATTATAAAGAAAAATGAAAATCGCAACTTTATTCTCAGGAGTATTTAGATTAAAAAATCTTAACAGTCAGGTATTTATCAAAATATTGATACCGCTTACTATTAATCTTTGTAGTATATACCTCTTAAGGGGCATGGCATAGTTTTTTAATAGGTTCTGACGAATAGTATAAAAATATCGATACTTTTGTCGATATACTTCACCTTTAATCATTCTGATATTTATGAAAAAAATCGTTCTCTATTCTAGCTTTATTTTTGCGCTAGGTGCATGTAAATCAAAAAATGCTGAGACAACAACCACTGAAATTACAACAGCCAATGCTGACACAGTAGCTACAGCCACGGCCCCTGCTGCTGAAACATTATGCTTTGAAGAGAAAGTTGGTAAAGATTTAACAACCGTCACACTTACCATTGAAGGCAATAAAGTAACAGGTAAAATGGAATGGCTGCCTTGGGAAAAGGATCAGGCCAGAGGTACATTACTGGGTGAAAAGAAAGGGAATGAAATAGTTGCCGATTATGAATATATGATTGAAGGTTCAAACCAATTGGAAGAAAAAGTCTTTGTATTAGAAGGTGATAAATTATTAGTAAAAAGTGGAGAGCTGGAAGATAAAAATGGCAAACTGGTGATGGCGAATCCTGGCAAAGCGACCATTGGACAGACACTAGTCAAAGTGGCTTGTAAATAAAATAATTGAGGGGTGTTTTGGACACCCCTCAATTATGTATCTCGAAAATATAATATTAAGTTCACTATACTCTAGCAACCCAAGGATTGCCAATCCGTGGAACCAATTCACGGATTGTCAATCCGTGTTACAGCTACCCAAAAAGATTACTACTCAAATAACGGTCTCCTCTATCGCAACAGATAAATACAATTACACCACTTTCTAATTCCTGTGCGAGTTTTATGGCTGCTGCTGCTGCTCCACCACTGCTCATCCCTGCAAAAATGCCTTCGGTTTTCGCTAATTGGCGTGCCATATCAGTGGCTTCTGCTTCTGAAATATCCATTACCCTATCCACTCTCTTTGGGTCAAAAATCTTTGGTAAATATTCGACTGGCCATCTTCTGATGCCCGGAATTGAAGAGTTTTCAGTAGGCTGACAACCTATAATCTGAATATCCGGATTTACTTCTTTCAGATACATGGAATTACCCATGATTGTACCTGTAGTACCCATTGAGCTGACAAAATGTGTAATCTGCTGCTCAGTATCCCGCCAGATTTCAGGGCCTGTGGTTTTATAATGTGCCAGATAATTATCCGGATTAGCGAACTGATTCAGCAAGTAATACTCTCCGGTAGCTGCCTTTGCTTCTGCGTAGTCGCGGCATTTCTCAATGTTTTCGAGTAGTATTACTGTTCCACCAAAGGCTTCCATGGTGAGTGTACGTTCACGTGTCGAATTAGATGGCATTACCAATTCTATCTCTAAACCGAATAAACGGGCAATCATCGCTAAGGCAATGCCAGTGTTTCCACTTGTTGCCTCTATTAGTTTCATACCCGGCTTTATATCTCCACGCTCTACTGCACTTCTAATCATATTTAAAGCAGGGCGGTCTTTTACACTTCCGGCAGGATTATTCCCCTCCAGTTTACCGTAAATCCGAACATTCGGGTTCGGATTCAGTTTTTTTAACTCTACTAATGGGGTATTTCCTACTAAGTCAATAATTGTTGCCATGCTAAACTATACTATTTTATTTCTTTAAGATTGTTGTACCCAGATTTAAATGGAGATTTTAAATTAAACAGCTTCGCGCTCTACCACCTTAATTTCAGGCTTGTGGTAAACAGTTGAGTAAGCGGGTACTGACCTGGTTAACCATACGTTACCACCGATAACAGAGTGCTGACCAATAACGGTATTGCCACCTAAAATGGTTGCTCCTGAATAAATCACTACGTGGTCTTCAACTGTAGGGTGGCGTTTGATATTCACCATTGATTTATCGACACTCAAGGCTCCTAAAGTTACCCCTTGATATAATTTTACATGTTTGCCAATAATGCTTGTTTCACCGATTACAACGCCTGTGCCGTGGTCGATAAAAAAGTATTCATCAATCTGCGCACCCGGATGTATATCAATGCCTGTTTTTGAATGCGCATATTCAGTCAGGATACGCGGTAATAAAGGGATAGCCAACAAGTGCAACTCATGCGCCAAACGATAGAAAGAAATGGCATAAAAACCCGGATAGGCACGTATCACCTCAAATTCGCTTTTCGCGGCGGGGTCACCTGTCAGAATTGCTTGAATATCTGTTTTTAAAGTTTCATAGATATAAGGAATTCTTTCAAAAAATTCATGCGCTCTTCTTTCGGGTTGACAATCTTTGCACTGATAAGTAGAAATCAGAATGTTTCTTAGTTCCAATTCAAGGTTTTTGAATTGGATTTCTATTTCTTCTTCCGAATGAAAATACTCTTTGGTTTGCTCCGGAAAAAGCAAGCGGATAATGCGCAAAGCCCATGCTGAAATCTCTTTGGTAGGTGCCACCGGCTCGGTATGCTGATGCTTATCAAAGATATGCTGAAAGAAAAGCTTATTCATAGTCAATTTTTTATATGTACTCTATGCTTTAGATAGACTTCTGATATACACGATAACACCCAAAATTATGCCACCGTTCCTGATTTAACGAAAATACGAAAAAAAAGCATTTACTAAGGTAAGTATTTTTTGACACAAAAGTTGTACCCCCTCTACTTTTGTCTTAAACATTCTTGCTATTTTTTTTGCCTTTCTGCCAATATGTCAGATTTTCGGGCAATTCAAACCTCTTGGAATGCTAATTGAGGTAAACAGAACATCGTTTTAAAACAACATAAAATCATACATATACTTATGGTAGCTGAAAAAGGTACAATTTCGATTAACACCGAAAACATTTTTCCAATCATTAAAAAGTTTCTTTATTCCGACCACGAGATTTTCTTGCGTGAGTTGGTTTCTAATGCTGTCGACGCCACACAAAAGCTGAAAAAATTAGCTTCAATGGGTGAATTTAATGGAGAATTAGGTGACCTGACAGTAAAGGTTTCGGTTGATAAAGAAGCAAAAACTATTACTATCTCTGATAAGGGGATTGGTATGAGCGCCGAAGAAATCAAGAAATATATCAATCAGATTGCTTTCTCAGGCGCAAAAGAGTTCTTAGAAAAATACAAAGATACGCAGGATACTAACCAGATTATTGGTCAGTTTGGTTTGGGTTTCTACTCGGCCTTCATGGTGGCACAGAATGTGGAAATTATCACTAAATCATTCCGTGATGAGCCTGCTGCCCGTTGGATATGCGATGGTAGCACAGAGTTTGAAATTAGTGAGATTGAAAAAGCAGAGCGCGGCACGGATATCATCCTGCACATTGCACCGGATTCAGAAGAATTTTTAGAAAATTTCAGAATTCAGCAGATTCTTGAAAAATATGCCAAATTTTTACCGGTTGAAATAGAATTTGAAGAAAAAGTAATTAATAATCCGAACCCTATCTGGACAAAGTCTCCTTCGGAACTCTCAGAAGAAGATTATAGAAATTTCTACAAAGAGCTTTACCCTTTCAGTGAAGAGCCCTTATTCTGGATTCATCTGAATGTTGATTATCCATTCAATCTGACAGGAGTATTATACTTCCCGAAAATCAA
>CBIHRH010000082.1:0-11508 GCA_966212365.1 uncultured Emticicia sp.
CATGCAGGTTTATGGCGGCGTTTCAGGACAAGTACCAGTGGGTAGAAATGTAAAAATTGTTGCCTATGCAGTTACAGAAGAAGAACAGTATTATTCTTTTTTCTTAGAAACTGCTGTACAGGATAAGCAAAAAGTAACGATAAAACTTAACCCTACTACTAAAGAAGCTTTGGTGAAATATCTGGATACATTGTAGTCAGATACTAACATCGGATGAACTTTGTCAGGTTCAATCTGGCAATCAAAAGAAAAACAAAATCTGCTCAAATTATATCTTCTGATTTTTTTTGAAAAATATTTCAAAAAACGCTTGACTCTTACCTTACGTCATAGCCTATGTTTGTATTGTCAATCAACAAAGACAGCAAATGAATGCTTATTCTGTGCAAAAAATGGCCAAACTGGCAGGTGTAAGTGTACGTACCTTACATCTCTATGACCAGATGGGCTTACTGAAGCCATCTATCCGAACCGAGGCCAGGTATCGGTTATATGGAGAAAAGGAACTATTAAGATTACAACAGATTCTTTTTTATAAAGAACTTGATTTCCCCTTGAAAGAAATTCAGGCTATTCTTGACAATCCAGATTTTGACTTGGTTGAAGCGCTGCTAAGTCATAAGGTATCCTTGCAGGCACAGCAAGACAGAATAAGCACGCTCTTGGAAACGATTGACAAAACAGTTAATCATTTAAAAACAGGAACGATTATGTTAAAGCCAGAGGAACTATACGAAGGCCTGGCTAAAGAAACAGCCGAGGTTTATAGAGCAGAGGCTTCAAAGAAATACGGCGAAGATGTTGTAGCACATTCTGAAAAGGCCTTGGGAAAAATGACTAAAGAACAGTTTGAAACTTTGAAAACCGAATTAAAAGAAAATGCCAGTGCTTTATTTGTCCTGAGAGAAGAAGACCCGACAAGTGAAAAAGTACAAAAACTGATTGCCCGCCATTATGAAATGATCAGAATTTTCTGGGGCACATCAGGCGCTAGTGATAAGCAGGCGGAAGCTTACAAAGGTCTTGGACAATTATATCTAAACGACGAAAGATTTACCATAATAGATGGCCAAGCACAACCTGAATACGCTTTATTTTTAAGTAAAGCAATGGCATATTTTGTCGATAATCACTTGAAATAATTTTCAGCTTAAGGAGAATACCTTTTTATGGGCATTCTCCTTTTCTTTAAAATCTCTTTATTTTAAGACTAATTTTAGTCTTTTTTCCCTCTTAAATTCTTCCATTTTAAGTGTCGTAAATAGTATCAAATAACTTGTCGTAAATAGCCCTTTTATTGGCGTGTTTACCCTCTGTCTATCTCGTTTCCTTGCCGTAAATTTGTATCGTAATCAATGAGCAAATATGATGATTACATAATTTATTAAACAACACATAAACAATCAACACAATGGCAACGAAAATTTTTGTAAACCTACCAGTAAAAGACCTTCAAAAATCAATTGAATTTTTCACAAAACTGGGGTATTCATTCAATCCACAATTTACTGATGAGAACGCAACTTGCATGATTATTGAAGAAGGCAGCATTTATGCCATGCTTTTAGTTGAACCATTTTTTAAGACATTTATTGATAAAGACATTGCTGATACCAACAATGTGACTGAATCAATTATTGCGCTTGAAATGCCAGATAAAGAAGGAGTTGATAAAATCGTACAAAAAGCCATTGAAGCAGGTGGCACCAAATACAGAGACCTGACAGATATGGGTTGGATGTATCAGGATAGTTTTGCCGATTTGGATGGCCATAAATGGGAAGTATTCTGGATGGATCCTAACGGTTATCCGCAAGAACCACAACAATAATACGCTCAACCACACAAATCAGGCTTTAACACTACTACACAATTCAATACTCAATACTTTATTTTTAAAATACTACAATCATGAAAAAGAACAAAATCATTTTTTGGGTAGCTACTACCATTATTTTTCTTTGGGAAGGTGTAATGCCAGCCTTGACCTCGCAAACCGAGCTGGCAAAACAAGGCATCAGCCACCTGGGCTATCCTGAATATTTCGGAGTGATGCTAACTATATATAAGGTTTTAGGCTCACTGGCCATTATATTACCGGTGGTTCCTGCTAAAATTAAGGAATGGGCCTATGCAGGACTTAGTTTCTCCTTGCTTTCAGCCTTTATCAGCCATTGGGCGATTGATGGTTTCAATGCACAAACACCATTTCCTCTTTTTATTCTGGCAATATTGATGGTATCTTACGTGTATTATCACAAACTTAAAGCACCTGCAACACATGGAAAAGTATCATTTGCCTGATGATATTACCGCAATGTATATAACCGCCAGTTCGTTTCCTGATGGAGTGCTGGCGGCACATCAAAAACTGCATAGCCTGGTACCAATGGCAGACTCACCCGAAAGGAAATACTTTGGTATCTCTTTCCCGATTGACGGAACAATTGTTTACAAGGCAGCCGCAGAAGAATTGACCCAGGGCGAAGCCAAGCAATTGGGATTGGAGACATACTTAATGAAAAAAGGAGAGTATATCAGTATTGATATTCATGACTATATGAAAAATCTATCTGCTATAGGCAATGCTTTTCATGAACTCTTAGAGAATCCACGTATAGACCCAAATGGGGCTTGTGTGGAATGGTACATAAGCAATGAGGATGTTAAATGTATGGTTCGCCTGGCTGATTAAGAAATAGCAATATTTATATTCTACACTCATACAAAATAATGAAACAAAAAAGGCGAACACCTGTTCGCCTTTTTACTTTATACTAAACTTTTTCCTTTTTCAATTGCTTTATCCAAGCCACTTAAATCACTTCCTCCGGCTGTTGCGAAGTAAGGTTGTCCGCCACCGCCGCCTTTCATTTCTTTGGCTAATTCTTTCACGATATTACCTGCATGTAGATTTTTATCCTTCATTACACCTTCATCAATAATGACTGCTATTTGTGGTTTTCCTCCAATTTCCGCACCTAAAACACCATAGAAATTACTTATCTGATTTCTTAACTCAAATACTAACTGTTTTAAAGCATCAGCCGATGGAACAGTAACTCTCGCGGTTAATACGTTGATGCCATTGATAGCTTCAACTTTATTAAGCAATTGCTTTTTCAAATCCTGCAATTTCTCGTTTTCTAATATTTCTACTTTCTTCTGCAAGGTAGCTTTATCTGCAATCAAAGTTTCAACAGCCTTCAATAAATCAGCCGGATTTTTCAGTAACGAAGCTATTTCATCCTTCACTCTCAAATCCTCTTTGATTTTCTCAATGGCTTTTTCACCTGTTAAGGCTTCTACTCTTCTTACCCCGGCAGCTACTGAACCCTCAGAAACAAATTTAAAGATACCGATCTGGCCGGTTGATGGAACGTGTGTACCACCGCATAACTCAACTGAGAATTGTGGGTCAAAAATAACTACACGTACAAAATCACCGTATTTTTCACCGAATGTAGCTGTGGCGCCCAAGGCAATTGCCTCATTAATCGGCATATTTACTTTGGTTTCTAAAGGAATGTTCTGACGGATTTTTGCGTTCACAATGTCTTCAATCTTTGTCAATTCTTCATCCGTCACTTTAGCGAAATGAGAAAAGTCAAATCGTGTTACACTATCATCCTGATAAGAACCTTTCTGAACGATATGGTTACCCAATACCTCACGCATAGCCGCCAACATCAAGTGAGTAGCCGTGTGATTAGCCATAATTTTACTATGACGCACCTCATCTACATGAGCTACTACGACCGTTGCCTCTTTTAATATTTCATCTAAATCTTTGTCTCTTGAAATATGTACAAACAAATCATTTTCCTTTTTGGTATCAGAAATCTTAATGGCATGATTACCAATTATGATTGTTCCGGTATCACCTACCTGACCACCCATTTCAGCATAGAAAGGAGTTCTATCTAATACGATATGATATTCTTCACCTGCTTTGGTTTTCACTTTGCGGTATTTTTCAATCTGTGCCTCAGCGGATAACTGGTCGTAACCTACGAATTCAAAATCATCACCTTCATTCAAATCTACCCAATCTGTAGTTTCTTTCGTAGAGTCTTTCTTTGAGAGATTTTTTTGCACTTGCAGAGCCTTGTTAAAGCCCTCTTCGTCTATCCCAAAACCTTTTTCCTTGGCAATCAGGGCAGTTAAATCCAGAGGGAAACCATAGGTATCGCTTAATTCGAATACCTGCTCACCTGCTATCACTTTTCCGCTTGTAGTACTCATGATAACATCAAGGCGTTTTAAGCCTGTTTCTAAAGTACGCAAAAATGTTTTTTCTTCTTCTTCAATTACTTTACCGACAAATTCTTGCTGGGATTTCAATTCAGGAAAAACGTCTGCAAACTGTTCGGCTAATACAGGTACCAATTTATTTATAAATGGCTCTTTAAA
Organism: uncultured Emticicia sp.; assembly: GCA_966212365.1. Classification (GTDB taxonomy): domain Bacteria; phylum Bacteroidota; class Bacteroidia; order Cytophagales; family Spirosomataceae; genus Emticicia. The sequence continues at coordinate 4,414 of CBIHRH010000082.1, forward strand.
ACCTAAATATGAATAGCCATAACGTACTGCACGACGAAGGATACGACGGATAACATAGCCTGCTTTATTATTAGAAGGCAATTGTCCATCGGCAATTGTAAAAGCTACCGCACGAATATGATCAGCAATTACACGCATAGCCACATCTACAGACGAGTTTGACGAAAGTGTGCCATGTTCACCATACTTTTTACCTGACATTTCTTCAATTACCTGAATGGTATTCTGAAAAACATCAGTATCATAATTGGACTGCTTACCTTGAATCGCCATACACAAACGCTCAAAGCCCATTCCTGTATCTACGTGTTTGGCAGGCAACTCAATTAATTGAGTCACTTCCATATGTTTAGCAGCACGAAGCTTTTTAAATGTGTCGTCCTTATCTCCAATGTAATTTTGCTCAAAGTCATTTAAGGCTCTATTCCCCCCCTTTGCTTCATTCCATTTACGCTCAAATTGCATAAACACGTTATTCCAGATTTCAACTACTTGCGGGTGGTCGTTATTAACCAATTCCTTTCCGCTTTTTAAATCTACTTCTTCCTGACTACGTAAATCTATATGAATTTCTGAGCAAGGCCCACAAGGACCTGTATCTCCCATTTCCCAGAAATTATCTTTTTTATTACCCAGAATAATTCTGTTTTCATCACCAATCAATTCTTTCCAGATATCATAAGCTTCCTGGTCGAAAGGCACATTGTCTTCCTTACTACCTTCAAAAACCGAAACATAGATTCTATCTTTAGGCAGTTTATATACTTCTGTTAATAATTCCCACGACCATGCCAAAGCCTCTTTTTTGAAATAATCGCCAAATGACCAGTTGCCCAGCATCTCGAACATGGTGTGGTGGTAGGTATCAAAACCTACGTCTTCAAGGTCATTATGTTTACCACTAACTCGAAGACATTTTTGAGTATCCGCAATACGCTTGGCGGGAGGTGTACCATTGCCTAAGAAAAAATCCTTAAACTGTGCCATACCCGAGTTATTGAACATCAGAGTTGGGTCATTTTTTGCCACCAATGGAGCCGAAGGTACTATTAAGTGCCCTTTGCTGCGGAAAAAATCTAAAAAAGCCTTACGAATTTCGTGCGAAGTCATATTATTAATAATTAGTGAATGAGTGAATGAGAGAATTAGTGATTAATGGCTATCGCCATATATAAAGAATTCATTCATTCCATTGTAAGAATCAAAGCAAGATTACACGCCTCAATTCTTTCTCGATAAATATTTTGCTTTATTTATTGAGGGTGCAAATTTACGCTAAATTATAGACTATTTGAAGTGTTCTTTTAATAAAAACAGCTTGAGAAGGTTAAATAAAGAGTATATAGGTGATGCTTACACATTGGTATCAAAGACACGACCGAAATAATCACTGATTTCTTTTACCAGAATATCCTTCTGACGTTTTTCAATGCCAGCCAATTCTTTGGCTAATTGCATTTTAAAGTCCAGTTGCATTTGTCTGGCTATCTGTATGCGTTGTGCTTGAGGGCTGCCTGCTCCATGCATACTTTCAGTAAGATATCCAACGGCATTTCGACCCAAAGTCATATTTTCAATCAGGCGCAAAATTCTCATTCGATGCTCAGTTGAAACATCTGCCCTGCCTTTCAGGTATTTTTCCAACAAATGCCCTACGGTTTCGCTTCTAAAATCCTGCTCGGAAGGAAGTGTTACCATTAATCCACCTGCTAAATCCTGAGCTAATCTACTGATTTCGTACGGCAGTTTTGTAACATGATGCTTACATAGATTAGCCAGCATATCATCAGCCAGATAAACCCCTGATGCTGTAGGCTTTGATTGATAGGATGCCGCTATACCTGTGGCATAGATGGTTTCGTTCAGGTGAGTCATTTCTACCAGTTTATCTTTAATATGGCTGGCTTTATTGGCTCCATTGTACTCAGCAACAGTAGCAGCTGCGCCAATCAATACATCACCGACCCCACTTTTACAAACATAGCTACGTCGATGATAACAGGTAAAGCGCTCAACTAACATAGAAGCAAATTTATATTCTCCATCCATAAAAATTAATTCGCTGGGTATGAATACATTCTCAAAAATCACCATTGCTTCCTGTCCACCATATTGGGCATTGCCTGTATCAATATCTCCTGCTTCCATGCTTCGTGTATCACAGGACTGACGTCCATAGATATAAGTGATACCTTCTGCTTCAACCGGAATCGCTCCTACGATGGCATAATCTTTATCATTCTCAGCCAAGCGCATGGTTGGCATTACCAAGAGCCAATGAGAATTCAGACAGCCTGTCTGGTGGGCCTTTGCTCCTGTTATATAAACACCTTCAGGCATGCGTTTGGTTATACGCACAAATAAATCCGGGTCGGCTTGTTGATGTGGTGTCAGACTTCTGTCTCCTTTTACATCAGTCATTGCACCCCCAATGACAAAATTATGGTTTTGAGTGTAGGCAATAAATTCTTTGAAACGTGTATGATAAGTTGTATTATATTCTTCATCAATTTCAAAGGTAATCGAATACAAAGCATTAAAAGCATCCATCCCTACACATCTTTGAAAACAGGTACCTGTGAGTTGTCCCAGGCGGCGTTGCATTTTATTCTGCAAAACCACATCTTCTCTTGACTGTGCAATATGTAAAAAGCGATTGACACGTTTACCTGTAAAAGGTGAAATGGCTGTGGCTAATTCGGGTTCTCTCAAAGCCAGATCAAAAGTTTCTGCAACTGCATTGATTGATGGGCGAATCATTGGGTTCTCTACGATATCCTCAACTAACCCGCCAAAAAGATATACTTTTAAAGCTCGTCCTCGTAAGCTATTGATATATTCTTCGGCTGTACTGATACCTTCTATTTTTTCATTAATTCCTTGCATAGCTATTCGTTTTTATCAGTTGAATCAAATGTGTTCGTTTGCAGATGTTCAATAATGGCAGGTATAACAATTTCAAGAACAGGTTTTGGTAATTGATGCCCCATACCTTCTACCCAGAGCATTTTTGCATTAGGTATTTTTGGGGCATATATAGTGGCATGGATAGGAGGAATCAACGGGTCTTCTGTGCCATGAATAACCAGAGTAGGTGCTTTGATTCTGGGCAATTCATGCAGGCGAGAACCTGAGGCGGCAATACCACAAAATTGCTGGAATCTGGCTCTGGGGTTCTGACCATTCCTGTTTTCTATTCCTTCAATAAATATGGTCCGTAAATGACTATGATTGAATGGGAAAGTCTTACCATTCAATTTGCGATAGGTTTTTACATAATTCTCGACTGTTATCGCCGGAAAAGTCAGCTTACTTTTAATAGTAAAATTCCTCAGAAAGAAAGGGATCAGTCGTACAAATGGTCTGCCTCTGAAAAATGGCACCGCTCTGGGGTCTAAAATAAAACCTGACGACATGATAGAAACAAGATGCAATATTCTTTCCGGGTATGAAATAGCAATGCGTTGGGCTATCATCCCTCCCATTGAAACACCTACAATATGTGCTTTAGCGATTGACAGGTAGTCTAATAATTCTATACTATCCTGTGCCATATCTTCTAAAGTGTAAGGTCTTTTCCGATGCCAGGTATCGTTTAACCAGGTTGATAGACCAATATCGCGGTTATCGAAACGGATTATATAATAACCTGCCTCTACCAATGGTTCTATGAAATCCTGTGTAAACATGATGCTTTGGGCATCTAATCCCATAATCAACAGAATGGCAGGATTTTGTTTCTGTCCAAAAGTTTCAAAATAAATTTCAATGTTATTACAGGGGGCCTTGCCTGTTAAAGTTGGTTTCATGGGATTTTTTGTAACAGCTAACGAGTAATACTAAATCAAATATTATTATTGCACTTTGTAGAGTCGCATTGATTAGATTTCATAAAATAACTGTTCCTATTAAAGACTGTGTCTAGAAGAGACAGGGCAATGCCCTGTCTCTTCTTTGGCATATCTTAACCATTGGACTATTAAAAATTAAAGAACGCTTCTTTCTTGAACCTAATCAGTAAGTCTATACGACTATCTCTACTTATTCTTCTCAAAATTCCTCAAAAACTCGGCTCTATCTGTAATATCAGTTAGAAATGCTTGTTCTATGGCTAATCCTTCTTCCAAAGTTTTTGAGAAACCTTCATTATACAGGTGCTTCATAGCAGCTATTGTTTGAGCTGAGTTTTGTAAGATTTCATTGGCTAATTCAAAGGCTGTTTCTTCTAATTTTTCCAAAGGCACAGCCTTGTTTACTAATCCAATTCGCTCAGCTTCTTTACCTGTGATGGGTTTTGCTGTAAAGGATAATTCTTTGGCTTTCAGGATTCCAACCAGCTTAGGCAATCGTTGAGTCATTCCCCATTTTGGTAGTATACCCCATTTGGTGTGGGTATCTCCTATTTTTGCATCTTCGGAAGCCAGAATCAAATCGAAAAACATCATTAATTCTGTCGCTCCGGTATAACAATGCCCGTGCACCAGAACAATGCCTGGTTGGGGCATAGTGCTTAAAATATAAGCAATATCGTTGCCATCCTGCAGAATATCTGATGCTTTAAACTGACCCCCTTGTATGCCTTCGTTCAAGGCTTTTAAATCAACTCCCGCTGAAAAAGCCCTGCCAGCCCCTTTTACGATTACTACTTTTATATCGGTTCGCGTTGCTATGTCAGTCAAGGCTTGCTTTAATTCTTTTATCATTAAAGGCGTGAGGGCATTTAATGAAGCGGGTCTGTTTAAAGTGATAATAGCAATTGATTCTTTCTCTTCAACAATTATTTCCTGGTACTCCATATTATCCTATTTGTAAAACAAATGTAAGTAATTTTATTATGCTTGCATACGGCCCTGTTTGAAAATAAATAGAGCCCAACATACTGTTTAAAAATTTTCTTCCTCTAAATAAAACATACAACTAAAAACTTAGTTATTTTTGTAAACTTAAAAACTAAATCTATGAAAAGCCTATTTTGCCTTTTGCTATTTATATCATTTTGCTCTAACGGGCAACAAAAAGTCTTTAAAACTAAAGATTTCGAGAAAGACGTATTTCCCAACAAAATTATAGAGGATGGCAAAGTGACCATACAAAAATCTACAAATCCTTATAAATCTCTGTACAATCCCTTGTTAGATGATGAAAAAAACTATACAGTTATACTTGATGTAGAAATTAAACGATTGTACTCTGATTTTAATAGATTTGCCCACAATCGCCATGTTAGGTTTCATGAATTTAAAGAGGTCAAAAGCGTTCCGGTAGAGTTGATGGTTCAACCCAATGGTACTATAGATTATTTTGTATATGGCTATGGCACCAGGGGCAGAATTGTGGTGAATAAAAATTCTAATATGAGCTTTTTTAATGATAGTCTGAATGCTGAAAATGAGCAAAAATTAATTGCTGTAGCTGATGAATTTTGCAAAAACTACAAACTGCCTGATAATCTAAGTAAAGAGAAATTTAGAATAGGCTTTCTGATAAACTTTGGATTTATTCCCAAAAAACCGAGCAAAATGTTTATCTATAATGTAGCAATGGCAGAGGTTTGTGATAAACCTGATACCGTGAAAACACTTATGCTGAATGGATTGAATCTGGAGTCTTTTCCGAAGGTAGTATTTAAGTTCAAAAATCTGGAGAAACTGGATTTATCGAATAACTATATCGAGAAAGTGCCGAAATCCGTTTCAAAAATCAAAAATCTAAGATTTTTAAGCCTGAGCAACAACCCTATCAATAATAACAAGATAAAATTCAAGAAAAATACTCATTTAAAAGACCTTAATCTGCAATTCACGGGCATTTCATATATGCCTAGAAGTCTATCGAAAAACCGGAAACTTGAAGTATTATTTTTAGGCAATAATAGATTTACAAGCATAAGAAAACGTGACTTTAAAAGGATGGATAATCTGAAAGCACTGAATCTATATAATGCCAGACTATCTGAATTGCCATTGAATATAACCAAACTGCCGAATTTGGAAGAACTCGATTTATATTATAATGACCTAAAGCAATTACCTAATGAGATTTGTGATATGCCCAAACTGAAAACTTTAGCAGTATCGAATAATGAGCTTTGGAATTTGCCCGCTCATATCGCAAAAATCAAGACCTTAGAGACGCTTTATGCGCATCATAACCGACTGAATGACCTGCCTACCCTACCCGACTTAAAGTTGCTGCATATCGGGCATAATATGTTTAAAACAGTACCTGAAAAGGTATATGCATTAGATAATCTGGTTGAAATTGATATGAGTAAAAACCAGATTATGGAAGTGCCAGCTCAACTAAGAAAGTTTGAAAAACTGCAAAGGGTATTTTTTGAAGGAAATGATTTTGGAAGAATTGCAGAGAAGAAGGAAGAATTAGCTAAATTGGTGACTGATTTAGAGAAAAAAGATATTTTAGTACGTTAATGAAGCTTTTCTATACTACCAACGAAGTGGCAGATATTTTGGGTGTAACGGCCTCAAAAATCCGGTTTTATGAAAAAAAATTCAAACTAAGGTTTGAACGAAGTGGTCGTGACCGAAAACTCACGCAAAAAGATATTGATAAACTTCGTGAGATTATAGATGTAAAAAGTACCGGTACGCTGACGCTGAAAGGTACTGAGCGAAAAATCAATAAAAAGACAGATATGAATAAAAGCAAAAACGCTCTGAAAACCAGATTACTGACTATCAGAGCGTTTTTACAGGATACTTTAAAAGAGATTTAAATTCTTTGCCTTACGGTTTCGTACAGGATTACTCCGGTAGCTACAGAGACATTTAGCGAACCAATTTTACCTAACATGGGTATTTTGGTTGCGTGGTCTGATTGCTCCAGTAAGTTTTCAGATATACCATCTTCTTCCGAACCCATAAGAATCGCCGTAGGAACGGTGAAGTCTATATTGTATAATTCTTCGGTGGCTTTTTCGGTACAGGCAACAACCTGAATACCTGATTGTTTCAATTCGTCCAAGACCTGCGAAAGGCTATTTTCGCGACAAACCGGAAGATAATTCAATGCACCGGATGAAGTTTTCATCGCATCGGCATTGATTTGTGCTGCTCCTCTTGAAGCAACAATAAT
>CBIHRH010000083.1:0-11213 GCA_966212365.1 uncultured Emticicia sp.
CATAAAACCCAATCAGATAAGGGTCTGAGGCGGTGTTGGCTGTTACTTGTGTATATTTCCACGGGCCGCCTTGTCCAATCGGTTTTCCTAATTTCCAGAGGTCGTCAATCGTTCCTGCCCATACTTTGGCTTTGCCATCGGTTGAGGTAATGATGTGCTCGCCGGCGGCAGTCTGGTTATTTAAACCTGTCATAATTAATAAGCCGCGATAAGAAGCGTAGTCATGAATAGCCAATGTGTGCGAAGCAACAGGTCTGATTTTGGCATAACCGTCGGCATTTTCGGCAGGCAGCTCATAGAATGTACCATGGGCATTCATTAAATCACGTTCGGTGGCTACTTCTCTGCAAATTCTTAGCGATGCACTATTTGTTTTGGATGTTAGTGCGTCGTTACCTTTTGGTAATCTCCATCTTCTTCCGGCATCGTCTGTGATTAGAACAGAAGCCTTGTCGATAGTCAGGATATTACTTGGTACAGCAAATTTCTCACGGATAAACTTTGCTGTTTCAGAATCATCTTTTCTAACCAGATTCAGGGCGCTGTCTAATTCATAATAGCCCGTTTCGGTGAATTTGCCATTAGAAAAATCTTCTGCCAGAATCCCTAATTTATGGCGGTTATTGCCTAAGCCATAGAGAAGCCCGCCTTTGTAGCTTGTGCTATTGGCAGGAGTCAAACCCGTAAACATTTTATCCATTGCAGCGATATAGCGGCTATCATCTGTATAGTTAAAGTTGATCGTTGCCGTGGTGGCCTTATTGGTTTTTACACGAATCCACTCTCCTACTTCGGTAGCTACAAAAGTTATTGAGGCTGATTGTCCAGCTTTTACTGATACCGAGCGTAGCGGCTTCCAGTTGTTTGTGCCATTGGCATCAACTTCAAAACTAAACGTTACATCTTCGCTTCCGGCGTTGTTTATCCAGGCCATGCGTTTTTTCCAACCTGCAAAAAGGAAAGGTTCTGACGCGGTATTGGCTGCGATTTTCTCATTCAACCAAACCGCTCCCTGCGCCGTGTTTGGCCCTAATAAATCAGGGGTATTGATTGAAGTAAACCATAGATTAGAGTTCGATTGTCCCGGGCCTTCAATGTTTCCTTTGGCTCTGCGTTTGTTCAAGAACTCTTTTTGTGCCGAATCATCACAACCTAATACCAGCATATTCTGCCAGCGGCTATAATCACCAATTACTTTCAGATAAGCTGAACGCGGACGAATACCTGCGGTATTTTTTGAAGTAAAGGTTTTCGGGAAACGCCAGAACATGCCGTGCATAGTCATCAGATAATCAGGTTTTTCGGCTGTACCAATATCTCTGATGCGTGGCCATTCGGTGTTGAATCCATGCGCTCCATCGTAGCTATGACTAGCTTTGGGTAGTCGGAAGAATGTCCATTTGCCACCGTCACGCACACTTACCAGTACAGATTTATGGTCCCAGCCTGTAGACCAGATAGGGTCAGTTTCAGGGTTCGCATTGCCATAAATTCCACCCGGCCCGGTTACTTCTACAAACTGGTTACGGCGTACGTTTTTCCAGTCTTTACCATCCCATTCGGCCAATAGGCCTGATTCAATATCAAACTGTTTCATGGCCAACTGGCTGGCTTCTCCGTTATTTGAATAGACCATTACGCCCTGACCCGAATATACTCCCTTACCATGAGCACCTACCAATAGATGTGCCTCTTGTCCCAGCTCGCCTTTTTTGCGGTCGACATTACCATCTTTATAAAGCATCTTAGGTTCAAGGGTATGTACATCTACTTCATAAAAACCCTCTTCCATTGTCGCATAATAAATCTTATTGGCAGGATCAGTAAGATGGCGGGCATTACCTGTATGGCGACCCGGCATTTTTGTATAAGGAATCGTACGTACATTTCCTTTATTTGAAATCGCGTATGGCCCGATAAACAACTGGTTAGACTCTTTATGAATCATACGGTTTTCAGGGGTGCCCCCGATACTTTCAGGGCGTATCACACGGTCAAGATTGGGGCTTATCTCATAGAGTTTATCTGACGAACCGAATGGGAAATGTTGCCCGTAAGAAATCACCCAAAGCTTACCTGCCCAAGGCACTACTGCACCCGTACCACATTCACCTTCGTTATTATAATTGGCTAAGTGCGGGTAGATACCACTTATCTGCCGGTACGAAGTTTTGATTTGTGCCTTTAAGGTTTGGCATGCCAGTAGCAGAGCAACTGCTATAATTGCTTTTGAATGTCTCATTTAAATAAGATTTTGTTAATTAAACGGGCTTAATACCCATCGTTTTGTTTCATATTCGGATTAATCTGAATTTCCGCAGTCGGAATAGGCCATAGATACTGACGGTCGTTCCACGAAGTAGGGACCAGATTTTTGATTAGACCTGTGGCGGCCATCGCGCTGAAATCAGGTGTGCCATCTTCATCAATTGTAGGTGTTCCGGCAAAGAACCATAAGCCTTTATCTACTACTTTGGCTTTCAAATCAACCGGGTCAAGCATGCCATAAATCGGGCGGTTTAATACTTTTCCGGCTATTCTCCAACGTACAATGTCCATGTATCTGAGGCCTTCATTGGCTAGTTCCATTCTTCTTTCCATGCGAAGTATTTTGCGAAGTTCTGCCTGATTTGTTTCGGTAACAGCCGGATAAAGAGTTGTAGCACTGGTTGCCACTTTGTAGGCTCTGGCTCTTACGGTGTTAATGGCATCCAACACCGAACCATCAATCTGATTTAATTCAATTTTAGCCTCGGCATACATCAGTAGTATATCGGCATAACGGATAATAATCTGCTCAGGCTCAATCAAACGACCATTAGCTAACCATGAATCATCAATACCTTTTTTCCATACCAGGCCATTGAAAGAAGCAAATTGGGCATTAACCCGATTATCGTTATTCGTAACCAGGGAGTTGCTACTTAATCTCAATACCTGTACGGCATTCGGGTGTGGGTCATAAATAAAACCCAGATGCGCCTGACCAAATTCTACGATAGAAGCCGTGCAGCGTGGGTCACGGTTTTTGAAAGGGTTGCGAGGGTCATATAATGGCGATTTATCAATGGTTTTGCCATCTGTACATAAGTATGAGCAGAATAAATCCCAACTTGGGTTGGTAGCAGCAAAACCACCTGAATTTCTGGTAATCTTATCAGAGGTTGGCCCTAGCGTGATTTTTTGCTCTAATGAACGGGGGATTGAGAAGATAACCTCTTTTGAGTTTTTAGTACTTTGCAAAAACAAACTGGCGTAATCAGGGTGCAAGCTATACTGGTTTAAATCCATACAGGCCTTTGCTGCTGTAACTGCCGTGTTATAATCTTTCTGATATAAAGCAAAGCGGGCTTTTAGTGCCATAGCTACTCCTTTAGTCACACGTTTTACAGCCGATGCTGCATAAGAAGCAGACAGATTAGCGATGGCGAAATCGAAATCCTCGTAGATTTTTGTAATGACCGTTTTCTTGTCTGTTCTACCTACTTTATAAGCTTCATCAATACTTACAACGGCATCAGTATACACTACATCACCAAATTTATCAACCAGTTTGGCATACTGCGCGGCACGGTGGAAACGGGCTTCGGCCAGATAGACATCCAGTTTCGCCTGACTCACTTTAGCTTTGGTTTCAGCGCTGTTTAGAGCCACAATAGTGCGATTGGCGCGGGCAATAGCCTTATAGCCATTACGCCAGTAGGTGGTTGAAAAATCCCATTGGCTGGTAACTGTTCCTGATTTAATAGGGGTGAGGGTCTGACGATAAAAACCATCATCTGATATATAATTGACACTTGTATTGTCTTCGTCCCATTGCCACCAATCCAGACGATACAGGTCATTTAAAGCTAACTGGATTTCTGTTTCGTTAGAGTACCATTTTTCGGCCGATGGCTGTGCCAAAGGATATAAATCGAGGGAATTCTGGCAGGAAGCTAATAACAATAAGCTCAACACTGCGCTATATATTTTTACTTTCATTTTATTGTCGTTGTTTTAGAAACCAATAGAAAATCCACCAATGTAAGTTGATACGATACCTATGCCCTCGGGGTCCCAACCTTTAGGATATTTGTTGATAGAGAAAATATCGCTACCCATTACATAAAAACGGATGCTATTTGACAGGATTCTTTTAGTGAGGCTTTGTGGTAATGTATAGCCTAACGTTACGTTTTTCAGGCGGAAATAGCCGCCATTAAATAGCCAGAAATCTGATAAGCTCCGATTCAATGATTTGTTGGTTTCGGTATATCTCGGATATTTAGCTGCCAGATTTTGCTCAGCTGTATTGTTCATACTCCAGGTGTTGCCATCCAGATAGGTTGGGAAAGCCCCGAAGTTTTCGGCATTATAATCTGTATACGGAAGCAATGAACTACGCTGATAACCAATTCCCTGAATGCTGATGCCTAAATCTATTCCTCTGTAATCTAATCTGAAATTACCCCCGTACATCCACTGCGGTTGAGAATTGCCCAAGAGAACCCGGTCATATTCAGGCGAGATTTTTCCGTCTGGTACACCGTTCGGGCCACTGATGTCGGCATATTTTAAATCTCCTACTTTTACGTTGCTGCTCAGTTTTGGTGAATTGTTTACGTCTTCCTGTGTCTGGTAAATTCCTTGTGAGATGTATCCATACCACTCATCAAACTGGCTTCCTTTTTTCCTGATTTTATCGCCGATAAACTCAGTACCACCCAAATCACCCATCGTTGATTTGAATTGTGAGATATTGAATGATGCCGAATATCTGAGTTTACCCACAGTGCTTGTCCAGCCTAAGTCAAGGTCGATGCCTTTGGTGGTCATGATACCTGTATTCTGATTAGGATTCTCGAAGCCTACGAATATTGGTATCTGCAAAGCCAGGAGCATATCTTTAGTTTCTTTACGATAAACATCAGCAGTAAAACGAAGTTTGTTTTTCAGGAAGTAGGCATCTAAGCCTAAGTCAACAGAAGATGTTTTTTCCCAAGAAATATCTTTAATAGCATATTGTACCTGCGCCGCTGTCTGTTGCGGAACCACCACATTATTCTGATAGAACAGCGCACTATAGAAACTCATGATACCAACCGATGGGTAATTTCCTATTCGCTCGTTACCTAATGTCCCCCACGAAGCACGAAGTTTCAAGAAAGAAACCAGATTTTGTTTTTTAAAGAAATCTTCTTCACTCACTACCCACCCCGCCGAAACAGACGGGAATGTACCCCAACGATAATTTGCATTGAAACGTGAAGAACCATCACGACGAACATTAGCCTGAATCAGATATTTATCCTGAAAACTATAAGTCAGGCGGCCGAAATAAGAGCGGTAGGCCGTTTCAAAAGCTGTACCATAGTTGTCTCTGTAAGCTGTCGGGCCCTGGTCAAGGTAAGGATAAGTATCGAATAAATACTGGTCGCGAGAAGCTCCAATTGATTCACTTTTGTAATAATAATTCTCATAACCAACTAACGCTGTAAAATCATGTTTGCCAATTGTTTTGGCATAATTTGCCAGAAACTGGGTAGTTAAGCTATAATTGCTTGCACGGTTTTCGTCCAGACGAGTGGTAAGACCTCCACCAATCAATGATGTGATATATTGGTTAGGATTATCAGAGGCGTAGACATCTACTTTTTTATTGAATTTTTTCTGATCTATAAAATCAAAGATAGGTGCAAGAATTCCCGAAATCTTCAGGCCTTCAATAGGTTTCAGGTCTAAGGCAATACGACCACCTACCTGATTATAAGTGTATTTGTCTGTTCCACCATATTTTACTTTAGCGTAAACATTTTCTCCGGCTTTACCGTCGGCAATTCTACCGTCAGCCCAAAGAGCAGGATAGATAGGGGCTGCAATTCTTGTACGGTATAATGGGTCGGTAGCAGTCGGGTCAACCGTATTGGTTCTTTTAAAATTGAAGTCTACCGTTCCGCCTACGATTTTATTAATGGTGAAGTCGTTGTTCGAACGCACAAATACACGACCGTAGTTTTTGTTGTCATAAAATCCGCCGATTTTTTCATAGCGAACTGAGGCATTAGATTTTACGAATTTAGAGCCTCCTACTACGCTTACGCTATGTGCCTCGCGTTGCGCCATGTTTTTCAATGTCATATCCATCCAATGGGTATCAGGGTATTTATCTGGATTTGTCGCGTGTTTCTGGGCATAATCAGTCAATAGGTCCTGGCTGAATGCCGGAAATTTGTTTGCTCCATTGCCTGCGTCGTTCCAACGTAATTCGTTCTGCAATTCCATGTAGCGAACTGCACCCATATAGTCGGGCAATTGGGTTGGCGTATCAAAACCTCTTTCGTAGCTATAGTTGAACGATGCCTGGTCGGTCTTTGCTCTTTTGGTAGTAATCAGAATTACCCCTGCCGCTGCACGAGACCCGTAAATAGAGGCCGAAGCAGCATCTTTCAATACAGAAAGGTTATCAATATCATTCGGGTTTACCTGATTCACATCACTCACCGGTACGCCATCTACAATTACTAAGGGGTTTGAATTACCGATAGTGGTTATGCCTCTGATTTGAATATTGGCGCTACCCATTGAGCCATTAGAGCCGCTACGGCTTACCATTACGCCAGACATAGCCCCCTGCAAAGCCTGAGAAACCTGCGTTTCTTTACGCTCTTTAAAAACATCAGAGTTGATAGAAGATACTGCTCCTGTTAAATCTTTCTTTTTCTGAACGCCATAACCCACCACTACTACTTCTTCCAATGCTCTCGTATCTGTTTGAAGGGTTACGTTCAGTATCGACTGGTTTTCAACTATTAATTCCTGTGCCTGATAGCCCACAAAACTGAAAACCAGAATAGCTTTGGTATCAGGTATTGAAATACTGTATTCGCCGTTTACTCCTGTTACCGTTCCGCGTGTGGTACCTTTTACAGTTACGCTTACGCCTGGCAAACCCTCCCCTTTTTCGTCACTCACCGTACCTTTTATACTTATATCTGCTGTGTTTATCTCATTTGGCGGATACACAATGGTATTTGGTATCGTTTCCGGCAGGGCTAAGGTTATCAGCCGAGAGAGGATTATCTGGTTATTAACTACTTTATATTTGATTTTCAGCGGTGTCAACAATTTATCCAATACCTGCGAAAGTGATTGATTGACGATGCTCAATGAAACTTTTTGGGGTATGGCCAATAATTTAGGCCGATACGTAAATTTTACATCAGCCTGTTTTTCTATGATTGAGATAGCGTCTTCAAAGTTGCGATTCTCGATTTGAACACTCACCTTACGGTTAAGCAATTCCTGCGCTTCAGCATCTTTTGCCAACGTGATACCCGTAAAAATCATCGCAATGCAACATTGTAGGAGCGATAGTTTCATGAGGTACAGTAGTTTTTTTTTGATTTGTTGTCTTTTTTTCATTTAATTTACTAAGTTTTTGTTAGATAAGGAGCAAAAACAATCCCTCCCACCCAAAATTTTAGGTGCAGTTCTTCGAAACTATGAGGGGAAAACAGAGCCGATAACGCCGGAATCGTTATCGGTTTTTTTATTTAGAAGGTCAGATATTTTTTTTATCCATAAGTGAAAAATAATATATAGGTGTTTGGTTGGGGTTACATTTAACTTAATTACATCCATTACTGGTAATTACTACTTGTGCGTCTATTAGCTTATAGGTAGCATCCAGAGCCGCACAGATAATATCCAGTTTTTCAAATAATGTCTCATTGGTCAACGAAGTAGTCAGACGGCAGTTTGACATCACTTCTTTATCGTAGATAATCTCTACCCCATAGGCTTTCTGGAGGGCAGAGAAAATCTCATCAACAGACGCATTCTTAAACGAAAAACGTTGTAATTCCTGCGTATTTAATAATATAGTGGGTTTGGCTACCAGTGTACGTGTCAGTTGCTCGTTTTCTTTACTATAAACTACTTGCTGATTAGGCGTTAGTACTACCCCTTTTGTTTCGGGATCAGCAGTCTGGTTCGATTTCTGCGCATAGACCGATACTTTACCTGTTTTTACATCAACCGACACTTGTTTATCCTGCTCGTAGGCTTTTATCGAAAAGCTGGTTCCTAATACTTTGGTAACCAGGCCATTGGCGTACACCACAAATGGAATTTTGGCATTTTTCTTTACCTCAAAAAAAGCTTCTCCTGATAGATAAACCTCTCTCAAATCGCCGTTGAAAGACTCGTTATAACTCAGCCGGCTGTTTGGTTGGAGTACAGCTTCACTCCCATCGGGCATGCTTACAGGCATAGTGCCTGCCGAAGTATTGATTACTTCTTTAATAGGTTTAGCACTGTCAGTTGTCAGTTGGGTATAGACACTGGTTGGTTTAACCCATACATTCTTATTAACCCAGAAGAGTAGACCTACTATCAGAATAATGGAAGCCGCCGCAGCCCAGTACTTCCATGAGATTTGAAGGCTTGCACGAGGGGTTTGTGCTTGCGTAAGGTTCTCTTCAATGTCTGTCCAGATAACGGGTATTTCGTTAACGGGTATATCCTGCTTGCTTGCAATGACTAATTGCTGAACAGCTAATCTTGCTATGTGGATTCGTTTAGCCAGGAAAGGTGTATTTTCTATAAGCGCCTGAAAAAATTGTTCTGACTCCTGCGTAGGGTATTTTACCCAACGAATGAAATCTTCGTCTGTGATGAACTCTTCAAGTGTGTATTTTTCGTAATTTTTAGTCATGGTTTTTCTTTTCTATACTCTAAATCAGGCATAGCGCATTTTGTACTCATTAAAATTGAATTATTTTTAATTTTTTTTGAAACTTATCAAGAAAGCTATCAGAAGCAGCAAAAACGGAGTAAAATGTTGGCGTAATTCGGTGATAGCCCGATGAAGAAGATTCCGGACAGACTGATTGTTAATCTGCATCATTCCGGAGATTTCTTCAAAACTGAAATCGTGATAATAGCGAAGTTGTATGATTTCCTGCTGGCGTTTGGGTAATTGCTGGATAGCTCTTTTGAGTTGAATCATCTGCTCGCTGTATTGTTCGGTCGTAATCAACTCGTCTTCTACTGATAGCACGCCCATAATATTCTCAAATAAATCCTGGGTATCAATAGAAGTATGGTTATGTTTTTCAATATTTCGGAGAATACGGTTGCGGAGTGATACGTAGAGGTAAAAGCGTATAGAGTCGGTATCGGTCAGGTTTTCGCGGGTATGCCAAAGGTGCAGGAAAAGGTCCTGAATGCTGTCCCTGATTAACTGGCGGTCGTTGGTTACCCGATAGCCGTAGCTTAGCAGGTCTTCAATGAACAGATTATAGATTTTAGCAAAGGCATCTCTGTCTCCACCCTTAAACGCCTGCCATAGAACTATATCTTTGCTATCGCTACTCAATGCTTACCTGATTTTTGTAGCAAAATTATGATTAATTATTAAAAGAAAACATTATCTCAAAAAAATACCATTTTGAATATGAGATGAGAGTTTTAAGAGGGAATAAATACATTTATCCATAAAACATTCCTATTGCCAAAAAGACCCTCTCATAATTATTGGGGAGTTTTTTCCCCTAAAAACTCTACAATAATCTCTTTCTACTACTGCCTTTATTGAATCTGTTTTTTTTTGATGCTAAGAATCCACGTTTTTTGTAGAGACGATATGCATGGCGTCTTCAAGGGTCTTTACATGTAAGACAAATTATCTATTGATTTTCTCTATTCAAATTACATTTATTGGATTTTAAAGGCCTCTGGAGACGCCACGCATGTCGTCTCTACGGATTCTGGTAAACTGCCAAGAATGTTTATGTCTTAAATCTTAAATAGAATATAAGCTATTCAATCTTATATATTTTTAATTGCAGCCAAGCCATTTTATGGATTGTTTGGCATACTTTTTTTGACTTACAACACATAAAACGGGCATTGAGGAACATACAAACGCAAATATTCCTATCGGCCGAAACTTATGTCATACTAAATAAAACACACAATCTCATGAAAGTTTTTGTTAAACCTCTGGTTATCTTTTTTGCAATCACTTCTCTTGCTTCCTGCGTCGCAAAAAAGAAATATGTAGCGCTACAAGCTGAACACGAACGTGTACAGGCAAACTTAGTAAAATGCGGCGATGAAGTTCAAGATTATAAAGATCGTCTGGCTAATCTACAAAGAACGTCAGACGCAACGATTTCAACTGCTCAGAATACCATTCAACAACGTGATCAACAGTTGAATGATATGAAAGACCAATTAAACGACCTGAAAAAAGTTCGTGACCGTCAGTTAGAACAAGTAGGTGATTTGACAGTGCTATCTAAAGCAGCTAATAGTAATATTGATAATACATTAGCACAAATGGCACAAAAAGACCAGTATATCAACCGTCTGCATGCCGCAAGAACCAAGGCTGACTCTATGAACTTAGCTTTGGCATTTAATTTAACCCGCGTGTTGAAAGATGGTATTGAAGATAAAGACATTGAAGTAAAAGTTGACAAAACTGTGGTAATGATTAATATCTCTGATAAAATGTTATTCAGCAGTGGTAGCTTTAAAATCTCTCCGAGAGCGAACGAAGTGTTAGGAAAAATTGCACAGATTATCCAGTCAAGACCAGAGCTTGAAGTAATGGTTGAGGGTTATACTGACAACGTTTCTATCAAAAACGAATGTATCTCTGATAACTGGGATTTGAGTGTAAAACGTGCCACTTCGGTAGTGCGTACTTTGCAAGGCCAATTTAAGGTAGACCCTAACAAATTGATTGCGGCCGGTCGTGGAGAATTTAACATTCTGACAAGTAATGATACAGCTGAAGGACGTACTGCTAATCGTCGTACCCGTATCATCTTAATGCCAAAATTGAATCAATTCTATGATTTATTAAGTGCTAATAAGTAATAGATACGATTTAATGAACGAAACAGAGCTGCTTAGGTAGCTCTGTTTTTTAGTTTATACCCCTATATAAATATCTATTGCACTATTTAGTATATTTATCTAACCATTTACCTTAACTGAACCACGAACCTGGAGATTCGCCACAACTCAAGCTAAACTGTATGAAAAGACATCTGATTTTCATCATTCTACTTACCTTCACTATCGCATCAGGCATAGCACAAAACAAAATCGAAAATCCTAAATAACTTCAATAAAATAAACTATTAAACTAAAAATTGGGAGGCTGACGTGCGAAGAATAACACAACACTTCGATTATACCAAAAACCTCTCCGAACA
>CBIHRH010000084.1:0-11202 GCA_966212365.1 uncultured Emticicia sp.
GGGAATCCGGTCAAAAATGCTAAAATCGTTTATCAGATTGGGCCTGAGAAATTTGAGACCAAAAAAGATAGTACTGTTTTAAAAGATGGGGTAATCAAATTAGATGGCGGTACAATGAACACCGCCGGATTTTTAAGATGCACCGTAATAGCTAAAATAGACGGCAAAGAATACCGGAACTTAGCCACCGCGGCTTTTGAACCTGAGAAGATACAACCTGCGGTAGAGTTACCCACCGATTTCACACAATTCTGGGATAAAGCTAAGGCAGACTTAGCCAAAGTACCGATGGATGCTCAAATGACCTTGCTGCCAGAGCGTTGTACGGAAACAGTAAATGTATATCATGTAAGCCTGCAAAACTACCGTGAATATGGCACTGTACGCTTATATGGTATTTTATGCGTACCTAAAAAAGAAGGAAAATATCCTGCTTTATTAAGAGTACCGGGAGCAGGTGTAAGACCTTATGGAGGTGATATTAGAACAGCCGAAAAAGGAATTATCACCCTTGAAATAGGTATTCATGGCATTCCGGTTACAATGGAACCTTATGTATATACTAATTTAGGAGCAGGGCCATTGAATGCTTACTGGACTTATAACCTTGATAACAGAGACCTATACTATTTCAAACGTGTGTATTTAGGCTGTGTAAGAGCTAATGATTTTCTGGTAAGTCTACCACAGTATGATGGCAGGAACTTAGCCGTTACCGGTGGCAGCCAGGGCGGAGCTTTATCAATAGTCACGGCAGGGCTTGACCCACGTGTGAAATGGACCGCTCCTATTTATCCGGCACTTTCTGATATGGTGGGTTATCTGAAAGGCCGTGCAGGTGGTTGGCCACATATTTTCGATAAAAACAATCCGCATAATAATACCGAGGCCAAAATCAAAACAGCCTCTTATTATGATGTGGTGAACTTTGCCAAACAAGTAAAGGTACCATGTTTCTACTCAATGGGCTTTAACGACGAAACCTGTCCACCAACATCTATGTGGGCTGTGTATAATGTGATTAACTCAAATAAGACTTTGAAACTATACCAGGAAACCGGACACTGGACATTCCCTGAGGAAAATGAAATGGTAATGAACTGGCTATACGATAAATTATTAGTAATTAAATGAAATTTTACGCCTTTCCTGTTGTCAGACATCTTCTATGCTTGATTGCAGGAATATCGGCGTATTTGCAGACTCACTATTTCCATACAACTTTCTATTATTTAGGTGCTGGTTTGCTGTTAATTCTGCTAGCCAGCATTTTTTTTCATAATGCCTTGCTCAGAGGCGTTTCTGCTTGTTTGCTTTTATTTGTATCAGGTTGGGTCTTAACTTATCACAAAACCATTATTAATAATTCTGCGCATTTTACTAATCAAGGAACTTTCACACATTATCAGGCCATCATTACGTCTAATGCTGAAATAAAACCCAAAACGTACAAGGTTGAAGCAAAAATACAACAGGTGAGAAATTCGGAAAAATGGCAGGAGACAAGCGGAAAAATATTACTGTATTTCAACAAAGCAGAAGCACAAAGACCACAATACGGCGATGTTTTTCTGATTAAGAATATCCCCTTAGAAATAGACGGGCCTAAGAATCCCGAAGAATTTGACTATCAGCAGTTTCTGCATAATAAAGGCATTTATGCACAGCATTTTTTAAAGCCTCAGGAATATTTGCAGATCGGCCATCAAGCGCCATCGCAAATACTTGAAGTAGCCTATAAAGCCAACATATATGCCGATAGTATTTTTAAAGCCTACCTTGCTGACAGAAATGAATATGGGGTGGCAAAGGCTATGATTGTGGGCATGAGAGATGATATTGACAGCGAATTACTCGAATCTTATTCTGCTTCCGGGGCTATTCATGTCTTATCTGTTTCAGGTATGCATGTAGGGATTTTATTAGTTGTATTAAGATGGATTTTTAGTTCTATAAAAGATAGAGGTAATTATGGGCGATGGATTTTTACCATAATAGTTTTGATTCTGCTCTGGACTTATGCTGTTTTCACTGGTTTATCCTCAACTGTGCTTCGGGCAACCGTGATGTTTTCTTTTATACAGGTTGGCACTACCATTAACCGACGGCATAATATTTATAATATCCTCGCTGTATCGGCTTTAGCCTTGCTCTTTTATAATCCTTATTGGCTGGTTGATGTTGGTTTTCAGTTATCTTATTTAGCTATTATTGGGATTGTTTACTTGTATCCTTACCTAAATGAATTAATAAATCCAACCAATCGTATTATTCGATGGACTTGGGAGGGAACTGTTGTTTGCTTTGCTGCGCAATTATTTACTGCACCTTTGAGTATTTATTATTTTCATCAATTCCCGTCGTACTTTCTGATTGCCAATCCTTTTGTGGCTTTCTTTTCTTTCTTCATCTTGCCTGCTGGTTTATTATTGCTCATTTTTTCTTGGGTTCCTTTTGTCTCTACTTTTCTGGCAATCATCTTAAAGTGGTCGTGTTTCTTATTAAATGAGACTACCTTTATTATCGAAAAAATGCCCTTATCAACCCTGAAAGGTTTCTCCATTTCTATGCCTGAATTACTGGCATGGTATGCCAGTATCTTTTTCGGTATTGCATTTTTTCGTCAATCCGAGTTAAAGTATTTACGGGTTTCGGTATTGCTCCTTATCAGTTTGGCTTTGTTCAATATCTATGAAGATTATCAGCAGAGTCGGCAAAAACAATTGACATTCCATTTTATTCCCAAACAAACGGGTATAAGTATCATTGATGGGAAATCGGTTACTTTTATTGCAGACTCAGGGGTTATTGACAATAAGAAGATTTATAATTTTCACCTCAAAAACTATTATGACGCACAGGGTGTTTCTAATCAGAATCTGTTAAATATTGCTGCCTATACTAATAAACAAGGCATGACATTTCTGGATTTTGAGGGGAAGAAAATAATGTGGCTTCAAAAGCCTTTTAAAGGCATATTACAGGGCAAAGCAAATTATGTTTTACTCTCGAATAATGCCGTCAGAAATCTGACTCATTCTTTTGCTGATTTTCAAACTGAATTAATTATCGTCGATAATTCAAACAAAAGCTATCTGGTAGATCAATTGAAACAACAGGCTGATAGTTTGCGTTTAAACCTTATAGCTTTGCGCGATATGGGTGCTTATTCTATTACAGGTAATTAAGCATCTTTGTAAGTTTAAAATAAAAATCCAGTAGCTTCTAACTCTAACAATATAATGAAATTTAAACTTTTTACTATTCCTTTAATTACGCTTACCATCTCATTCACTGCTTTAGCTCAGGAAACTGATACCACTACAGCTACCAAACAGCTAAGTGAAGTAATTGTACGAGGCTTTGAAACCGAAAGAAAACTGACCGAAACCGCCGCTTCGGTCGGGGTATTGACTATTAAAGACATCGAACGCTTCCAGAATACAACCTTAGTGCCCGTTTTTAATACTTTACCGGGTGTTCGTATGGAAGAACGTTCTCCGGGAAGCTACCGCTTGTCTATCAGAGGGAGTTCTATCCGCTCACCTTTTGGCGTACGAAATGTAAAGATTTACTGGAATGATATTCCACTGACCGACGGCAATGGTAATACCTTCCTGAATGCCATTGATATGAATACTGTGGGCAATATTGAGATAATCAAAGGACCCGCCGGGAGTATATATGGTGCAGGAACGGGCGGAGTATTACTATTAGGTGGTAATAAAGCCGATGCCTCACAGAACACTAAAGAAAAGTCGAGAAGCTATATCAATACTTCATTAGGTTGGGGTAGTTTTGGTTTACAAAACCGTGCCATTTCGTGGAATCTGGCTACCGCAAAAGTTAATTCGGTGGTAAGTTATGCGCATGTACAATCTGATGGGTATCGCGAGAATAGCGCTTTGGTAAGGGATGTACTAAGCTACCGCTCTAATTTCTTTGCCTCATCTCACCGAACCTTTAACGTATCGGCATTGTATTCTGATATGCACTATCAGACACCGGGAGGGCTTACTCAAGCACAAATGGACGCAAATCCTCGTTCAGCCCGGCCATCTACGCCTGCTATTCCGGGACCAATTGCACAAAAAGCAGGTATTTATCAGAAAGTATTCAACTTAGGCCTTTCACAGGAATATCGCTTTAATGAACAATGGACAAACGTAACAGCTATCTATGGCATGGTTTCGGAGTTACAGAATCCTTTCATAACCAATTATGAAATCCGCAATGAACAGACTTTTGGTGGACGCACCCGCACTACTTACGCTTTTCGCACAGGTAATTTATCCAATCGCCTGACAGTTGGAGGGGAATTTCAAAAATCAGACTGGGTAATCCGTAACTTTGGCAATAGAGGGGGTAAAATAGATACTCTACAAACGAATGATAATGTGGGGGCATTTAATTATTTTCTATTCACCCAATTAGAAACAGACCTGCCACAAGATTTTATCCTGACTATTGGTGCCAGCTATAACCGCGTAAAATATGATTTCTTACGGATTTCTGATGCCCCGAATATCAAGCCAATTGATAATTTTCTGCCGTCGGCCTTTTTGCCTCGAGTGGCTTTATTGAAGAAAATAAAAGATAAGATAGCTATTTTTGCGAGTATAAGTAGCGGCTTCTCACCTCCATTGGTGAGTGAGTTTATAGCTGGTTACCAAAGTACTTCCTTCTTGCCTTCACTTACTTCCGAAAGAGGCATTAATTATGAAATCGGTACACGTGGATATTTGTTTAATCGTCGTTTATCTTTTGATGCAACGGCCTACGCTTTCCGCCTGCAAAATACCATTGTAAGACGTGTTGATGAAGCAGGAAGAGAAATTTTTACCAATGCCGGAGGTACTACACAAAATGGTCTGGAAATCCTTTTAAATGGCTGGTTGGTCAGAAATACCGAAGCCCGTCCCATTCAGGAAGTGCGCCTTTTTACAAGTTATACCCTGGCCGATTATCAGTTTAAAAATTATAAGCAACTACAAACCGATTTATCAGGCAAAAGTCTGACAGGTGTACCTCGAAACGTATGGGTTTCCGGGTTTGATATGACTACAAAACCCGGCTTTTATCTGAACTCAACTATTAATTTCACAGATCGCCTTCCTGTAAATGATGCCAATACCGTTTATGCCAATAGCTATTGGTTATTAAACGCAAGAGTAGGATACCAAAAAACATTCAAGCCTTTGGCGATTAATCTTTATGTTGGTGGAGATAATCTATTGAACCAATTATATAGTTTAGGCAATGATTTGAATCCTGTGGGGAATCGATTTTTTAACCCTGCACCTACTCGAAACTGGTTATTTGGAGGGAATGTGAGGGTATTTCTTTAAAATGAAATGGGGCTTTAAAAGCCCCATTTTTAATCTACTTACCCGCCTTTATCATCTTCAAACAAACGGGCATCGATACTTTTATCTCTTTACCCGTAGGCGTTAAAGTCCCTTTAACCGCATCTCTTTTAAAGAGTACAATATTATCACTATCCTGATTCGCTACTAATACCCATTTACCGCTTGGGTCTATCATAAAATTACGAGGGGTCTTGCCCAAAACCGATTCATTGGTGATATAAGTTAATTTACCTGTTTTCTGGTCGATGCTATAAATCACTACATGGTCATAAAAACGATTGGAGCCGTACAAGAATTTACCATCAGTTGAGATGTGAATATCTGCGCAAGAATTGTTGCCTTTATAATCAGCCGGTAATGTAGAAATGGTTTGCTTTTCTTTTAATGCCCCCTTAGCATAGTCGTAGGCGGTTACGGTATAGTTTAATTCCTGAATCACATAAGCCCATTTGCCATTCGGGTGAATAGTAAAATGGCGAGGACCTGCGCCATCAGCCGTTTTAGTTGCCAGAGGATTTCCAGCACTCAGACTCCCCGTTTTTGCATCCAGTTTATAGCTTACTATTTTATCAATACCCAAATCCGGCACAAATACATCTATGTTATTAGGGGCGATATTCACCGAATGTACGTGAGGTTTTTCCTGACGGTTCGCATTTACGCTTTTGCCCTCATGCCTGATTGTTTGGGTTGGTGCTCCCAGTGAGCCATCTTTTTCAATGGGTAATATACTCAGGCTGCCTCCACCATAATTACCCACTAGAACCCATTTACCAGTTTTATCAACTGATACATGACACGGCCCATCTCCCCCTGCCGATTGCGTATTCATTTTTGTCAGTTTGCCTGTTTTATTATCAAAACCAAAGGCGTGTACCGAGCCTCCTTGTGTTTCACCTACAGAATAGACAAATTTCTGGTTCGGAGCCACTGCTAAGAAAGTAGGGTTCTTAAGAGCCGTAGTTTTATCAATTAGTGCCGAGAAATCTCCAGTTTGTGTATTAAATTTATATACATACATTCCGTCGCTTCCTTTATGGGTATACGTACCCACCAGAAGATAATAATCGCCCTCCTGGGAGTAGCTTTTAAAAGATAATATTAACAGAAAAGATAAGCAGGACAGACAAATATTTTTGAATGACATGATTGAGTATGGGTTGAATAGTTTTGAATATAAAATCTGTCAAATATAGATACTTTTTCGTTTTTTTGTGTGTTTACAGCCTTCAAATACAAATATGCAAAACCTGATAATTACCACCGTACAAAGCGAAGCCGATGTGAGCGGGATTCTGGCACTTCAACAAAAAAATCTTAAAAAGAACCTTACGGCTGAGCAAATTGAAAGCCAGGGCTTCGTGACTGTAGAGCACGAATATTCTGTTCTTAAAGCTATGAACGATGCTCAACCAAGTGTGATTGCCAAAGATGGAGATACCGTAGTAGGCTATTGTTTAGCTATGTTGCCTCAATTCAGAAATGATGTGCCGGAAATCAGAAGTTTGTTTGACACAATTGATTTGATTGAGTTTGAAGGTCGCCCGCTGAGAGAATTTAATTATGTAGTGATGGGACAAGTATGCGTAGGTGATGGCTACAGAAGCATGGGTTTTTTTGATGGCATGTACCAGAAATTAAGAGAAGAATTATCAGATAAATACGAGATGTGCATTACCGATATTTCGTCCAGAAATCAGCGCTCGCAGAAAGCGCATGCCCGTATCGGATTTCAGAATATTAAAGATTTTCATGATATTGAACTGAATGAAATATGGCGGGTAGTGTTATGGGATTGGCGCGCTTAATGTCAGCAATAATCAGATTGTAGGGGTGCTGAAACCATCGTAATTTTGATATAACAAAACAATCAGAAAAGATGGAAACTATCGAAAATCAGGAAATTATAGATTATAATAGAATAGAAAAAGCTATTCATTTTATTGAAGAAAACTTTCAGAATCAACCAAGTCTGAAAGAAGTTGCCGACCATGTGGCTCTTTCAGAATTTCACTTCAACAGGCTTTTCAGCAAATGGGCGGGTACAAGTCCGCAACGCTTCATGCGTTTTCTGACGAAAGAGTTTGCCAAAGAGAAATTAGCTCAAAGTGATAATCTATTAGATGCTACTTTTGAGGCGGGTCTATCAAGTACCAGTCGCCTGCATGATTTATTTGTGAACTATGAAGCCATGACTCCCGCCGAATTCAAGTCTAAGGGCGAAGGGCTTATCATTCACTATGGCATTCATGAAACACCATTCGGCGAATGTCTGATTGCAGTAACCGGACGTGGAATCACAGATTTGCGCTTCCTGGAAAATGAAGACAAAAAAGAAGTGATTCAGGAAATAAAAGAAGATTTTGCCAAAGCTGAAATCATTTTCGACAACAATTTTACCAGGCCTTTTATCGATCAGATATTCTACGAGACTGAGAATACAGATTCGCCTGTTACACTCTTGTTAAGAGGCACTAATTTTCAGATAAAAGTCTGGGAAGCTTTATTGAAGATTCCTTTTGGTCAAATGGTGAGTTACGATACCATTGCCCAAACCATAGGCCAACCAACTGCACAAAGAGCCGTAGGGACAGCCATCGGCAGCAACCGATTGGGTTATATTATTCCTTGTCACCGAGTACTACAAAAAGTTGGTGGTATTGGTGGCTATCGCTGGGGCACCACCCGTAAAAAGGCGATGTTAGGCTGGGAAATGGCCAGGGCTTAAAAACGTATTACGGAATGACATTCCGTAGAACGGCCTTTCTCTTCCAAAGCAAATATTCTTTTCGCATACAAACAGCACAAGGGCGATAACCAGCATTAATCGCCCTTGTTTCGTTTTCAAAAAACACCCGGTTTTCTACTTTCATTCTTTTACCTGCCCTGCAATCTAAACACCCGTAAATTTTCAGTTTTTTGTTTCCCCCTAAAACTATTTCTCCCCTTTTTATCTTCGTCCATAGTGCTTTTGCACGCGCAAAGGGTTTTTCTCCTAAATCTGTATGTCGTATCATTGCGCATCATGAAAGATTATTCCCAGATTAATTCTTTCTCCACTCCGAACCTCACTTACCCCATGCCGCATAGTGGTACGATAATAGCCTTTTGTACCCAATACCGGACGGAAATTGGTAGTAAAAATAACTGCTTCACCCTTATCAGGTTGTAATACGATAGGCTTCGATTGCATACGTGGACGATTCTCTACCATTACAAACTCCCCTCCTGTATAATCAACCTGTGCCTGGATAAGAAAGAACACTATCTGAAAGGGAAAATATACTTCGCCATATAAATCCTGATGCAAGGCATTCCAGTCACCTGCATGGTATTTCAGAATTAAGGGGGTAGGGCGATTTTGTCCTGCCTGATGGCACTTTTCTAAAAGCTCTTCCAAGTGATTAGGAAAAACTTCATTTATTCCCAATTTAAACATCCAATCGTTAGCTACTTTAGCTAAATAGGGGTAGATAGATTGACGCAATTCTGTGATAATATCAGGCAATGGGTATTTAAAGTACTTGTATTCACCACTCCCGAACTGATAACGTTTCATATTGATAGTACTTCGGTAAAGCGTATTATCATTGTACGAGCTTATCAGTTGATTACATGCTTCATCTGAAAGAATTTTAGGTAAAAGGGCGTAGCCTTTCTCATGCAGACTTTCAGTATGTAGTGACCAGTCTAAATTTTCTATGCGTTGAATGATATTTGCTGACATGTTTGATTGTATTTGTTTCAGCAAAAATGGATAAAGGATTTACACGAGTCGAGCCGAATCTTGCTGTATTATCATAAAAAGCAAAAAACAGACTGCTATTTTAGGCGTAGTATATGTATTTTTGAGGTCTAATCGACAAAAGCATGAACCTACCTGGCGAAGAAACACTTGACCCGAATAATTGGAATGAAATAAGAGCCTTAGGCCACCAGATAATTGATGATATGATTGATTATCTGCAAGGCTTAAGAGATAAACCTGTATGGCAGCAACCTACGACCGAAGTAAAGGAGGTACTTAATCGTTCTTTGCCCCAAGAGGGTCAACCTGTAGAAGAAATCTATCAGGAGTTTCTTTCTTATATATTGCCTTATAATAAGGGCAATATCCACCCTCGTTTTTTTGCATGGGTACAAGGCAATGGGACTCCTCTAGGAATGTTAGCCGATATGCTGGCATCAGGGATGAATCCTAATACCACTATTGGCGACCACGTGGCTATGTATGTAGAGCATCAGGTAATAGACTGGTCGAAAGAAATGTTTGGATTCCCTGAAAGCGCCAGTGGTTTATTAGTAAGCGGGGCTACTATGGCCAATCTTACTGCTCTGACTGTGGCAAGAAACTCACTCCGGGATTTACAAATCAGAGTAAAAGGAACAGATGATAAACTGACTATTTACTGTTCGTCAGAAACACATATCTGTGTCATAAAAGCTACTGAGGTATTAGGTATTGGTAGTGAACGCACCAGAATAATACCCATTACTGATACTTTTCAAATAAATGTATCTGCCCTCGTGGATACGATTAAAAAAGATATTGCCGCAGGGTTCAGACCGTTTTGCGTGGTTGGCAATGCTGGAACAGTTAATACCGGCGCCATTGACCCCTTGGAAGAATTATATCAGATATGTAAAGAATTTGGTTTATGGTTTCATATTGACGGCGCTTTTGGCTCATTGGCAAAACTAACCCCCATATTTGCAGAAAAACTAAAAACTATTGAAAAAGCCGATAGTCTGGCTTTCGATTTTCATAAATGGCTGCATGTTCCTTATGAGTCTGCCGGTGTTTTAATCAGAGACAAAAAAATACATCAGGCAGCGTTCTCGTCAGTACCTAATTATTTATCTGCCCATGAACGTGGTCTGGCAGCAGGCCCAGAGCCATTAACTAATTATGGTATTGAGCTATCCAGAAGTTTTAAGGCATTAAAAGTCTGGATGTCACTAAAAGAACATGGTATCCTTAAATATGGCCGATTGATACAACAGAACATTAACCAGGCTCAGTATTTAGGGCAAAAGGTATTACAAAATCCGCACTTAGAGTTGCTGGTTCCAGTAAGCATGAATATCGTCTGCTTCCGCTTTAATGACGGTAAACATTCAGAAGAGCAACTAAATGAATTGAATAAAGAGATTCTGATGCGTTTGCATGAATCGGGTATTGCCGCACCCTCTTATACCATTATTCAAGAGAAATATGCAATACGCACTAATATAACCAATCATCGCACCCGTCTGGAGGATTTAGATTTACTAATCAATAGTATTATAGAGATTGCTACTGGTATTTTGGTAAAAATAATTGAGTTTGACATTAATAATCCAGCGCACTATCTGGCTTTTAAAGACATTAATTATTCCTGGATTAATAAGTATTTTAAAGTCGAACAAGGCGACCTGGATTCTTTAGAGGATCCCGTCAAATATTTCATATCTACGGGGGGAGCTGTTTTATTGGCCTGCAGAGGTGATGAAATTTTAGGCACTATTGCCTTAAAACCTATTGGAGACAATAGCTTAGAATTATGCAAAATGGGCGTAAGTGAAGCCGCTCGCGGCCTGGGCATCGGCTATGCAATAGGTGAAGCTGCGATTAAAAAAGCAAAAGAATTAGGCGCTAAAAGATTGTATTTGGAAACCAATTCCAGCCTTAATCCTGCTTTGAATTTATATAAAAAATTAGGCTTTTCTAAGGTCGAAAATTTCACTTCTCCCTATGTAAGAGCCGATGTAGCCATGGAAATGTACTTATAGTTTTTCATGAAAAACTATTATCTTCGCACTTTCAAATAACCAAAGTTCTAAAGTCAATGAG